>CAVEMY010000021.1:0-26652 GCA_963617005.1 Parabacteroides distasonis
GTGCGCGGCGGAACCGATGGATCACTCCTATCGGCTCGTGGATTGCCGACGCCAAATATCTTTACGGGCGGCATGAATTATCACGGCGTCTATGAGTGTCTTTCTGTCACAGGAATCCAAAAGGCTCTTGAAGTTGCTATTGAGTTAGGAAAAATCTCAAGCGAAGTGAAAACGCTTGATTAAGAGCGCTTCATTTTCTGAAGGTAAAAAAAATCCCTCCGAATCAATTTTTGAGACAGAGGGATTTTTTCAAACTAGATTTCAAAAGTGCCCTTGACGATGATCTCTCCAGAGCGCATTAAACCGCGTCCCTTAGCAAAGACATCTGTCAAGTTAAAGTTCTCATCAAAGAGTAAGGCATTTGCCACAGCGCCAACGGCAACGCGACCTTGATCTACGAGACCATGGGAATCTGCGACGTTACGCGTGATAAAGCCTAAGGCTGTCGGAATAGCCATCTTGTAATTACCAATTAACTCTTTAAAGGTAGCTAGATTGCATTCGATACCGCAGACGGCAAGCCCTACCATATTGCCCTTATTGTCAAAGCGAGGCATTGAGCCGTGACCATCTGAGGACATCGTAATTAACTTCGGATTGGCACCTGCTTCAAGCGCATGGACAAACGCGAGTGAAGCCCCTTCACCAAAGCACGATGAACCTCCTGTCGTGATGTCGATGTAGCCGCCTGCTTTATTAAATTCAACGGCGCTATCGAAAACATGGCGAATGCGTGCGCAATGCGTCGGACGAATGTGTTTAATTGGGAAACCTCGAGCAACAATCTCGCGATACATATCGAAGGCCCCAGCAATGTCGCCCGAATGAACATGTAAGACACCAATCTTTCCAGAAATCATGCCAGCCAAACGAATGTCAGCTAAAAGATGAATAACTTCGTCGATTGTCGGGAAAGAGCTTCTGTGATCACCAAGCGCAATCTTCACGCCTAAGCATTCAGGAATCGTAAAGATATCTTTGGCAGCATCGCCACAGATTGTGGTAGGTGGAAAGTGGTAATTGCTTGTGAACATCCACGTATTCACGCCCTCCACAGACAAAGCGCGAACTTTGGCAAGAAGATTTTCAATTGAGCGCGAGATAAAGTCAGTGCCAGAAACCCCCACGACATTTGTGGTCCCGCAAGCGACGAGTTCCGATAAATTGAGTTCGGGTGTGCGCGATACGGGACCACCTTCTCCGCCACCTCCTGTGACGTGAATGTGTTGATCGAAAAAACCAGGGGTCAGTATTTTTCCCTTTGCGTCGATTCTCTCAATCTCAGGGAGAGTGACATTAAGATCATTATCAACTGCATAGAATCGATCGTTGATGATTAGAACGTCACGCACGCCCAAATCATCGGGCGAAAAAACGTGCGCATTGCAAATCAATGTTGCTTGTCTCATTTAGAGCTCCAAAAAATAATGAGCGACAACCGTTAACTCTAAGTTTAACTGAGAGAGCCCTTTATAAAGACAGCGAGAGTACTGAACTTCCCTTACAGGAGATAAGCCATATAAGCAGGAAGGTACAGAATCTCTTTATCACGATATAAATCTTTTGTGTAAAGCACGTAACGTGTACCGAGACGACTTGAAAAGCGCTTTACAAATAAATCGAGAGACGCGTGACAAACTCTCGGGGACGATTTAACCTCAATCGGACAAATCTTTTTTTCACGTCGAATAAGAAAGTCAATTTCGATTGCTGATGTCTTCTTCTCGCGGTTTGCTGCTCGCGAGTAAAAATAAAGCTTATGACCAGAAGCGCAGAGCATCTGCGCAACAGCATTTTCAAGAATCATGCCTTCGTTAATTTCAAGTTTTCCATAAGACAAAGCTTTAAGAACCTCTTCTTTAAGAAGGGTGCCAGAGTTGACGGCCTGAGTCATCAAAAGACCTGTGTCAGCCAAGTAGCATTTCAATGTCGTGCGATCTACGTTAAGAGTCAGACCAACAGTTGGATCAGTTGCGTTAAAACAAAGGTTCGTAATTTTTGCTTCCGATAGCCATACAAAGGAATCTTCGTAGTCACGTAGGCGTGCTTTCTTCGTCAAGGAACTGAGTTTGAAACGCTTCTCGTGTCTTGAAAGCTGCGAAGGGATATCGTCGAAAATTGCTATGACCTTGTGCTCATAGCCTTTGGCAAACTTTGAGACATCATTTCGATAGAGTTCAAGAATATTGCGCTTGGCTATCTCTGAGGCCTCGAGTTCTCCGCTTTCGAGATAGGCCGTAACCGATTGCGGCATCCCACCAATCAAGAGATACAGGCGAAATAGATTGAGTGCTTTACGATGAAGGGCTTCTCCAAGAGCTCTCTCGTTTTCGAAAGAGTCACGGATGAAATCTCCTAAAGCCCGTTCGTCGTTTGCCCATAGAAATTCTTCAAAATCCAAAGGATTTAGTTCAATACTTTCTTCTTCTGAGGGAATAACAATATTTTCAACGTTTTGACGCAACCCAATCAGAGAACCGGTTTCGATGTAATCAAAGCGTCCATCAGCAACAAGATACTTTATAAGTTGTCGCGCTTTAGGAAACAGTTGAACTTCATCGAAAATAACGAGCGACTTTCTTCGAACGAGTTGGACGCCAAAGTAGGCTTGGAGTCGAATAAAGAAAAAATCGAGATGAGAAGCATCCTCAAAAATCTCAATGAGATCTTTGTCCATATTGGCAAAGTCAACATAAAGGCAAGACTCGTAGTGCGTTTTGCCAAACTGACGCGCTAACCAGGTTTTGCCAACGCGTCGTACTCCTTTGATAAGAAGTGCCGTCTTTCCACTTGAGCGATTTTTCCATTCTTCAAGCTTATCAAAAGCCTTTCTTTTCAGTTCCATTCGCTTAACCTCGCACGAAAATTGAACTTAGTTTATCTTACTTTAGCACGAAAACGAATATAAACACAGGACTGTTTATCACGTAAATCAAATTTAACTACCATTAAATTTACACGTAATTTGTTTTTTATAGCAAAAAGTTGAGAATTTCACTGATTTTTCAAATAAATGCTATTTCGAAAACATTTGGACTTGAGGATACGAAAAGAGGATAAGAAAAACGCCTTGTTTTTTTCGAGGACAAGGCGTCATAAATCTTGGCGGAAGCGGTGGGATTCGAACCCACGAACGGCGAAAACCGTTGCCAGTTTTCAAGACTGGTGCATTCAACCACTCTGCCACACTTCCGAATTCGGTTGAATTAGCGAATAAGGGCGTAACTTTACCGAGAAACGACAAAGTTATCAATTAAGCGCGTCTTTCCGATGTAAACGGCAATGGCAAAGAGTGTTTTGTCATCGACGGTTTCTTTCGGCGCCATTGAGTCGCAATCGACGCTTTCTGCGTAATCAAGCCGTGCTAGTGGTTCGTTTGCAATCTCGCTTCGAATCACATCGAGCACCTTCGCAGTTGACGTTTCCCCTGCTTTACATAAGTCATGAGCTTTCTTTAAAGAGCGGCTCAATACGAGAGCGGCTTTTCGTTCATCAGCATTGAGATATGTGTTGCGGCTTGATTTGGCTAAGCCATCGGCTTCACGCACAATCGGACACCCGACAACTTCCAAATCGAAATTTAAATCGCGCACCATGCGACGAATGACTGCGAGTTGCTGCGCATCCTTTTGACCGAAGAAGGCCTTATCGGGCCCTACGATATGAAAGAGCTTACCGACGACTGTGCAGACGCCGCGAAAGTGAATCGGGCGCGTTTTCCCACAGAGGTTTTTCGCAAGATTCGGCACTTCGATCCAAGCGCCAAAGTCTGGCGCATAAAGAACTTCAGGCGTTGGATGAAACACAAGGTCGACACCTAAAGATTCAAGAAGTTGGCAATCGTGCTCAAAATCACGCGGATAGCTTTCTAAGTCTTCGTTGGGCCCGAACTGTGTGGGATTGACGAAAACCGACACGACAACACGGTCACATTGCTTTTTCGCTTCTTTTACTAAGCTTGCGTGCCCTTCATGAAGGTAACCCATCGTAGGCACTAGCCCGATGGTATCGCCTGCCTTGTGCCAGGCCTTTGTGTGTAAACGGACATCATCAATGGTTGAAGCAATTTGCATCATGCGCTCCAAAAAAAGAATTCTGATTAACCCAAGGCTCTAACATAGGCTAAAAGCAACGCTTCTAGCACCATACGGGCGTTTAAGGGGTGGGAACTCACGCGAGAGATATCACGCACGGAATTGATCCATGCGTAAAGTTTCGCGGGGTTTGTGTTTGTAACGAGTGCCGCCATCGGTCCGCTTAAGCTTGAGAAGTAACGCGCATTGCCGCCTTCACGTAACGAGGCTAAGTCCCAAGCCCAACGCGATAGAAAGCGAGCGACAGCAGGTAGCGTCACGTCGCGAGATAGTGTCGTAAGCACATCATTTGTTGTGGCTTTCGAGCCTTTTAAAAGAAGAGCGATTAGTTTTTCTTCCTCTTCTTTATTGAGAATTAAGCGCTCGTCGACTTCGAAGGCATTAAGAGGCATACCGCCTGCGGCTTCTAAGGTGCGCTCGGCGTCTTTTACGCCCTTTTCTTTTAGCCAGCTAAGAGCCACTTCTTTCGTTGGGGGCGTTGCGCGAATCAATCGGCATCGCGAGCGAATCGTCGGCAAAACCCGATCGATTTCGTCTGTGACAAGAATAAAGATTAAATCTTGAGGCGGCTCTTCAATGCTTTTTAATAAACTTGCTGCGGCTTCTGCGCGAATCTTATCTGCTGGATAAACGAGAACAACACGCTTTCCGCCCTCGTGACTTGTAAGCGTTAAGAAGTCGGCTAAGGCGCGAGTTTGATGAATCAAGATTTCGCGGTACTGCGTCTTACGCGTACTTGTGGCATTTTCCGGAGGCGTAAAGGGAATCTCGCGAGGAAGAGCTTCGGCTTCGCTTACTAAATAGCGAATATCTGGGTGCGAGAAACTCTCGAAAAGCTTACAGGCGTGGCACGCACCACAGGGAGAGCCATCAGAAGTTGGCGCTTCACACAAAAGAGACTGACTAAAAGCGTGCGCTAATTCAAAGGTCCCAATCCCACGAGGCCCGTAAAGGAGAATGGCATTGGGTAGCGCTTTTTTTAAGCCAACGAGTTCTTTGGCAAGACTTTCTTGCCAGGGGTATTGCGCTAAAGCCATGTCTTAGCCTTTGTAAGTAACTTCTCGGTTATCGCCGCGGGTTTATCTGAGGCATCGAGAATAAAAAAGCGATTCGGGAATTTCTCTGCCCGCTTTAAGTAGGCCTTACGAACCGATGTGAAGAAGTGAACGTCTTCGGCTTCAAAGCGATCGGCAGCTCGCGCTGCAGCGCGCCGCTTTGCCGCGAGTTCTGGCTCGATATCAAAAAGCACTGTGCAATCGGGCTGTAAATCCTTTTGAACGATTGCTTCAAGTGTTTCGACAACCTCAGCGCTCTCGCCTTTGGCTCCGACTTGATAGGCAAATGTGGCATCGGTAAAGCGGTCTGATAACACCCAAGCGCCACGAGCAAGTGCTGGCTCAATCACATCGGCGATGTGCTCGGCGCGCGAGGCAAAGAAAAGAATGGTTTCCGTTAGCACTTGCATCGAGTCATGGAGTAACAAATCACGGATTTTTTCCGCTAGAGGCGTGCCACCAGGCTCACGCGTTCTGACGACCTCGATCCCTTTAGATTTCAGGAATTCACAAAGCGCATCAATCTGTGTGCTTTTCCCTGCACCATCGATTCCTTCAAATGTGATGAATTTACCGCGCTCCATGCTTTACATCCTTTTAACGTCGGGGCGTTTTCTGATAGCGATTCACAGCTTTGTTGTGTGCATCAAGTGTGACAGAGAAAACCGAAGTCCCATCGCCTCGAGCCACAAAGTATAGATATTTCGTTGAACTTGGGTGCAATGCCGCTTGTATCGAAAGCGTTGTGGGCATGCAAATCGGTGTTGGAGGTAGCCCGTAATTTAAATAGGTGTTGTAGGGCCCTGGCCTTTGAAGGTCGGCTTTTCTTAAGCGATCTTTAAAGGCGTCTCCTAAGCCATAGATCACAGTGGGATCTGTTTGAAGCGGCATCCAAATTCTCAAGCGATTGTGAAAGACAGAACTCACTAAATGGCGGTCTGTGCGAATCCCCGTCTCTTTTTCAATAATGGAAGCCAGAATGAGCGCTTCATATGGGTTTCTAAGTTTTAAGCCAGGAGCACGCGCTTTCCATTCCCGCTCTAAAACCGCCTTTTGTTTTTCATAGGCCTGCGTTAAAACAGACATATCCGTGACGCCAGCCCGGAAGTGATAGGTATCAGGAGAAAAGAGGCCTTCGGCTTTGGTGTAGGCCGAACCCAATTTCTTAAGAATCTCACTTTCGGTTAATTTTTCTGTGGTGTGATTTAAATCCTCATTACTATTGATGAGAGCCCGAAAGTCCTTAAAGGTCATCCCGTCAGCAATACGGAGTTTTCCTTGAGCCACATCGCCATTGGCAAAGCTCTCAACGATTTTTAAGACGTTCACACCCTCTTCGAAGCGATAGCGACCCGCGTGAAGTTTTGTCGGGTCAGTAAAGACGCGCAAAAGGACATTTAAAATCGTCTCGTTAACGCGTATCCCACTTTGAACAACTTTGTGAGCAACTGTCTTTAATGAATCGCCCGTATTGACATAGACGTCGATCGCTTTCGTGTTTTTACCTTCGAGTGCAACAGGCGTCAAAAAGGTTGTCGAAAAGAGAACGAAAACGATGCCGAGAGTGATGTAAACGGATTTCGGGAGTTTTTTGAGGTAGCGAGCGATGCGCTTTTCATAAAGAGAAAAATAAACCCCACAGGTTTTCCCTAGGCTATGGAAGCGGTTTATTTCGCTTTTACTTTCTAAATTTTCTTGGTTCTCACCGCTATCCACAATCACAATTCCCAAAATCGATTGGTAGCGCAAAACCACAGATGCGCCGAATGCGTCATAATATCCAAATTCTGTGGCGATATTTTATGACTGAATTAAAAAACGATAAAGGTTTAACCAAACTCGGGCGTCTTTCTGTCCTTCGGATTGAAGGACTTGACGCTTGCGAGTTCTTACAGGGCCAAGTGACGCTCGATGCGAAAAGAATCGATGCGACACCACGCCTTTCTGGCTATTGTGATGCAAAGGGCCGTGTCCTAGCCTCGCTTATTCTCTTTAAAAAAGACGCAAGTTTTTTTGCGATTCTTTCTAGCGATTTGGCTGAAAAAATCACAAAGCGCCTGCGACTTTATAGCCTACGGCGCAAGGTAACGATTGATCTTGCTCCCGAGCTTACGGTTTATGGGGCATTCGATAGCGTAGATGACGAAGCCGATGCAATTGCGCTTTCCCTTCCCTTTGCGAGCCTCGTTATAAAAGAAGGCGAAGTTAAGAGTGCTTTCGAGGAAGACATCTGGTGGGAAAAAGCGCTCCTTGCCAAATTCCCCTGGGTCTTTGCGAAAACCGAAGGCCTTTTTATCCCGCAATCGATTAACTTTGATGCGTGGGATGCCATTACTTACGGCAAAGGCTGCTACGTTGGCCAGGAAGTGATTTCTCGCATTCATAGCTTGGGAACCCCATCGCGAATTTCAGTTCTTTTTAAAGGTTTTCCCGAGGATTTCAACGCGGGGCTCGTGCTCTATGATTCTTGTAAAAACGCTGTTGCCACACTCGTTTATGGCGTCGCGGGCTACGGGTTAGTCGAATGTTCAGTAAAAGATATACCCGCCAAACTATTCACAGAAAACGGTACCGAATTAACAAAAGTTGATTGATTATGACATCTCCCATTCGTATTTATAACAAAGAAGATATTGAAGGCATTCGTCATGTGGCGCAGCTTGCCTCGCAGCTCCTTGACTACATCACGCCCTTTGTAAAGGCGGGGGTCTCTACAAAGCACTTAGATGACTTAATGCTCGATTACACGAAAAACGTGCTTCACGCCCGTTCGGCCTGTTTGCATTACACGCCAAGAGGAATGACGCCCTACCCGGCTGCAACCTGCATTTCTGTCAATCACGTGATCTGTCACGGTATCCCGAGCGATAAAAAGATTCTTCGCAATGGCGACATTGTCAACATTGATGTCACTATCGAAAAAGACGGGTTTTATGGCGATAACTCGCGTATGTACCAAATCGGTAAACCAACGATTGCTGGTAAGCGTTTGGTGGATGCGACCTTTGGTTGCATGTGGGCGGGTATTGAAGCGGTGAGACCTGGCGGGAACTTTAACGATATCGGCGAAGCGTGCTACAACTTTGTCTCGCCCTTGGGGCTCTCGATTGTGCGTGAGTACGGTGGCCACGGCATCGGCCGAGAGTTTCATGGCGAACCTCACGTCAGTCACTTCCCGATTTCTGCTCCCACAGCCGACTTTGAGCCAGGGATGATTTTTACTGTTGAACCGATGGTCAATGCCGGTAAACGCTTTATCTCAACGCTCGGTAACGGCTGGACCGTTGTCACGAAAGACCAGAGTCTTTCGGCACAGTGGGAGTTGCAGGTGTTAGTCACGGAAACGGGGTACGATATTTTGACAGTGAGCGCGGGATCTCCCGAGCCCCCGAGTTGGGTAAAGGGCTGGAAAAAGCCCGCGAACCTCGCCTAAAGGAGCACAACGCTTGATCGATCGTGAGGACTACATCCATAAGAAAGCCGAACTCGTGCGCGACTTTCAAAGTCATCACGATGTGAGTGTGTTTTTAAAAAAACACGCCGCGCTTTTAAGAGAGATTCTCGTCAATCGCGCAACTGAACTCATTGACGCGAATACTGTGGCGGTTTTCGCTGCTGGTGGCTTTGCTCGGGAAGAACTCTTTCCCTACTCGGATATTGATTTACTTTTGGTCGTCTCAAGCGAAATCCCCGATTCTCAAAAAGAGCGCATCACAGAATTTCTCACAAACCTCTGGGACTTAGGCTTAACCGTTGGAGCCTCAGTTAGAACGCCTCATGAGGTCGGCAAAGACGCCCTCACGGATATTTCCTTTGCGACAAACTTCTTGGAGTCATGCCCCATTTACGGGTCAGAGGCATTGGCGCGAGAGGCACAAGCCATTTTCAAAGAATGTTTTGATGCCAAAAAGTTCTTTCAAGAAAAAAAGCTTGAGCGCTTGCAGCGCTGCCACAAGCATGGCGATACCCCCTATGAGCTTGAGCCCGATGTAAAAGAAAGTATCGGCGCCTTGCGTGACATCCACTTCATTCGATGGGAAGCGCGTGCCGCAGGCTTTGGCTCAACTCTGGATGACTTCGAACGCAATGGGCTAATCACAGCCAATGAATCCGAGAAACTTAAAAATGCGATGCGCTTTCTTTCCACACTTCGCATGCATCTTCATTTAATGAGTCGCAGAGAAGAAAACCGGCTTTTATTTGAAAAGCAAACATCTCTAGCCACGGCAATAGGGTTTGAAGCGTCCACTGGGCTTGATGCCGCCGAACTCTTAATGAAACACTACTATCGTAAGGCTCACGAAGTTGAACTCTTAACGGAGATCACGCAGCGCGATATCGAGGAGCGCCTTTTTGAAGAAGAAGTTCCTGAAAGAAGCCATTTAGAAGTTAAAGCTCCAACCTTTACTCTCGATGCGGCGCTAACTACAGAAAACGACGATCTTCTTTTAAAGAACCCGCAAAATCTTGTCGATTTGTTTATCGACATCACGAAAAATACAAAGTATCGAGAGCTCACATCGCACCTAATGCGGCTTTTGTATCGTGTGGCGCTCGAGTCCCCCAACAGTTACTTTGAAAGCCTCTACCCCAATGGTGTAAGACGGCTTTTTCACGAGATTTTCTCAGCGCACTATGGTCTAACAAGAGCGTTATCCCTGATGAATCGCTGGGGAATCTTAGGGCGTCTAATCCCGGAATTTGGTCGCATCGTAGGCCAAATGCAGCATGACCTCTTTCACGTCTACACGGTTGACGAACATACGATGCAAGCGATTCGCAACATTCGGCGCTTTACGCACTCTTCGTACGCCCACGAATTCCCGCACTGCTCACAGGTGATGGCTGAATTCAAAGCTCGGTCTCTTTTAACGCTCGCCGCGCTTTTGCACGATATTGGTAAAGGCCAAGGCGGGCACCACGCCGCAATCGGTGCTGAAATCGCCCAGGGTTTTTGTCGCGCCATTGGATTAGAAGCGAAAGAAACGCTCTTTGTGAAGTTTCTTGTTGAAGAACACCTCACGATGAATCACATCGCGCAAAAGAAAGACTTAACCGATGAAGCTGTAATCGAGCAGTTTGCTCACGTCGTCCAAACAAAAGAGCGGCTTGATGCCCTCTATCTACTGACAGTGGCTGACATTCGTGCGACAAATCCGAAACTCTGGAGCGCTTGGAAGGGACAGCTTCTTGAAGAACTCTACGATAAGACGCGTAGTTTTTTAACCGGAAAGAATACGACGCAAACAAGTGAATCTGCGATCAAAGAAAAAATCGAAGCTGTTAAAGCGACGCTTATTTCTCAAAACTTCAATCAAAAGCGAATTGATGCCTTTATTCATGAGCTTGATTTGACCTACTTCATGCGTCATAGCACGGAAGACATTCTCTGGCACGCCAAAGTTCTTTTAAGTGAAAGCGAAGCCGCTTTGCCCTTGATCTCACTACGACAAAAAGAAAATGGCTTAATTGAGGTGTTCCTTTACCTAAATGATGCCTCTGGTCTCGTAGCGAAGATTCTTCGCGTTTTCGAGCGTGATGGCTTGTCTGTACTAGAAGCACGCATTCACACGACGCACTCAGGGAAAGTCTTAGATACCTTCTTAGCGGAAAATAAGCGATTTGGTGCAGCAGATGAACATTTAAGCACACGGTTAATCGAGCACTTAAAGAAGAGTCTCACGAGTGAAGAGCCACCGAGTGAACCGCGTAGCGGCAAACTTTCGCGACGCTCACGAAGCTTTCCTGTTAAGCCCGTTGTTGATATTGAGACCGATGCCTCTGGTAGTGGCTCCCTATTACAAATTAGCTGCAACGATCGCATGGGACTTCTTTATGCGATTACCTATACGTTGGCCCGCCACAACGTCAATCTCATCAGTGCCAAGATCACAACGCTTGGCGAGCGCGTTGAAGACGTCTTTTTAATCGATGGCGAGGCTTTGCGTGATGAAGACACAGTGGTTGCCTTAGAGAGCGAACTCTTAGAAGTTTTAGCCGACGCCGATTAGTAAAAAAAATCCCTATTCTCAGATGGGTATAGGAAAATTTCGGCTTTGGTGTTACGATGCGTTCCCCTACTTCCTTTAATTCGTTTTGTACCCAAAAAATTAGGCTATGCAACACGAACTCTTTTTATTCTTTTTACTCATTGTCGTCACTGTCTTAACACCAGGCCCTGGCGTTCTCTATACGATTTCCTGTGCGTTCCGTTACGGGAAACGCCATATGTTTTTGTCTCCTGCGGCAATCACGCTTGGCGTTGTGATCACGAATGTGGCTTGCGCTGCGGGTCTTGGCGTCATTGTTGCAACCTCTCAGACGCTTTACACGGCAATTCAGATTGCTGGTGGCCTCGTGCTTTTCTATTTGGGTTACCGCAATTGGACGGCGCCTGAAGTGGACTTTTCGAGCGCCACATACCACGCACAAAATCGAGCCGATGATGATACGAAAACCGCGTTTGTCACAGGGCTTCTTCTTAGCATCACAAACCCCGTGCTTATCGTGAGCTTAGTTGCGCTTTTCCCGCAATTTATTCACCCTGAAGAAAACTACATTCACAAAGCCACGCT
Source organism: Parabacteroides distasonis (assembly GCA_963617005.1). GTDB lineage: Bacteria > Pseudomonadota > Gammaproteobacteria > Burkholderiales > Burkholderiaceae_F > Duodenibacillus. Next base: position 11,725 of record CAVEMY010000021.1, read on the forward strand.
TCTCATCTCCATTTATGGCGGCGTTTGCTTTTGCGGTCACGTGCTTTATAGCTCGCTTACGATTCTTGCAAGCCACTACCTTAAAGGTAAAGGCGTTTCTCGCATCCTAAATAAGGGAAGCGCGATTCTCTTTTGGTTAATCGCCGCAGGAATTCTTGTGAAAATCGCTCACACGCTCTTTCAATAGCGCGATTCAAATTTCATGAAAATGGGGACGGGCCTATCGCGGCTACCGTCCCTTTTTTTGAGAGTTATTTTGCCTTGTGAAAGGTGACTTTCCCTGCTTTCTTTAGTGCAGCAAATTCAGCTTTCACGGCATTTAAGTCTCGAATAAACCAGGGATTAGCGTGAAGGATTGCGACGCTCGCTGCCCCTGTGATACGGGCGTTTTCAACGTCAGAGGCCCAATGGTAGCCGCAGATGATGCGAGAGCGTCCCATATCAAGGCCCCGCGCCAAAATGGCGTCTTTATTCGCCGGATTAATTTCCGCAAGGATTAAGGCAGTTGCCCAAGCGTTCGATGAGTGCCCTGAGGGGTAACTTCCTTCTTTGGCTAAGCGCTTTTCATCCTCACGAAAGCACGTGGGTTCCCCATAGTAGACAAAGGGACGAATGCGGTGGTATTTCTCTTTCACACCACGCACAGCCAGTGACCCTGTTTCTTTTCGCAAGCGCTTAATAAAAGCAAATAACTTTGGCGTCTCTTCTTTTGTAATCTTTACACCAAAAGCCTCCTGAAACGAAAGGTGAACTAAAGAACTATCCGCATCAAGACGAGCAAGGTCGCCTCGAGGGGTTTGACGCAGTTTCTTCCCTTCCTCATAAGCGAGACGATCGCGATCGTTTACGGAATCTCCTGCTTTTAATGGGGGTGGCGGCGGCAGTAAAAGAGCTGTGCCGTCGACTGCTTCACTTAGCGTTGAATAATATTTATTCGGTTTTGTGAGAACGTCATCTCCTGTGATAGGAGCCGCGGTAACGCTAAATGTCAAGAGTGCGCACGAAGCTAAGAGCGTCAATTTTTTCATGAAGAGTTCCTTCGTTTTTTAGTAATCTTGCACCAATTATACGGGGACGCTTCTACCTGCCCTGCGTTTTTCGTTTGACGCAAAAAAAGGAGACGACTCAAAAAAGAATCGCCTCCTCAAATTTAAGTTAGAGAAGCTTTACTTCGCGTTATGAAACTTCACTTTCCCGGACTTTCTTAATGTCGCAAATTCAGCTTTCACAGCATTTAAGTCACGAATAAACCAGGGATTAGCGTGAAGAGCGGCAACATTAGCCGCACCGATGATGCGGGCGTTTTCAACGTCTGAGGCCCAGTGGTATCCACAGATTACGCGAGAGCGTCCCATATCAAGGCCACGCTCTAAGATGGCGTCTTTATTGGCGGGGTTGATTTCAGCCAGAATAAGAGCAATCGCCCAACCGCGAGCCGAGTGGCCCGATGGATAGCCACCATCCTTACTTAAACGAGCCTCGTCATCCTTGTAGCAAGTGGGCTCTCCGTAATAGACGAAAGGACGAATGCGATTGTATTTTTTCTTAGCGCCTCTCGGAGCTAAGGACCCCGTTTCACTGCGAAGGTGTTTAATAAAGGCATAGAGCTTCGGAGTGTCTTCCTTCGTAATCTTCACACCAAAGGCGTCTTGGAAAGCAAGGTGAATCAAAGAACCATTGGCATCCAAAATGGCTTGAGCGCCACGCTCGGCGGTACGCAATTTTTTGCCTTCAAAGTACGCGATACGATCTGCGTCATTTACGGGGTCTCCTGCTTTCACGGGTGACGGTGGCGGCGGAATAAGCGCGACGCTATCGATGGTTTCTTCGAGTGTTGAATAGTATTTTGTCGGGTCCGATAGGGCGTCTTTCCCAGTAATAGGAGCCGCGTAAATCGAAGCGGCAAATGAGGCGGCAGCGGCAAATAAGGTCAATTTTTTAAGCATATGGATTCTCCTAAAGGTTCTTCTAACACCAACTTTCTTTTGAGCACTACAGAAAGTGATTTTACGGTGCTAAAGAAAAAGGAGAACCCATTTTCCTTTAGGGTTAGCCCCTAAAAGAAGCGATTTTTCAATGCTTTGTCGCTTTCATTAAATCGGCGAGATTGGAAAACGGGTGATTTTCCGACTTCGCTTCTGAGGTTTCTGCCTTTAATGTGCCTGTTGCTTTGCAGGCATCGTGCCGAGGGAAATTCGGTAGTGACAAAATGAGTTCTTCAGCCACTAAATCGGCAGCATTAAAGCGTTTGGATCCCACAATGATGTCAAATTCGCCGTCTTCTGGAATCGGGAAACGATCGGCCTCTTCTTCCGAGTGCGCTAAAAGAAGCGCCATCTTTTTATTGATTGGGATGCGGCAGGGCTCACCACAGTAAACGCACTGCGTTGTCATTTGAGCCGTGAGTGTCAACTCAACGGCAGATAACCCCTTCTCGCCCTTCGTTGCTTTGAGGGTGAACTCGGCTCTCGCTTCCTTTTTTTCTCCTGTAAGGGCATCAGCGAGAGTCGGCATATCATGAAGTGTAAGAACACCTGAGACTTCCTTTGTGCTTTCTGCTAAGGCAAATATATCGAATAGTTTTGGGGCTTCTTTTGTTACTGTCGCCATAGTGAATCCTCTAAAATTGCGCCCATTATGGCAAATAAAACACTTATTTTGGGGAGTACCTCCCCTTTTCGACGTGAACTCTTAAAGCGTTTGGGGCTAGCCTTTACAGTGGACGCTCCAGAAGTTGATGAGACTTCCCTTGTTGGAGAAACTCCAAAAGCGCTTTCGATGCGGCTTGCCAGGCTCAAGGCCCGTGCTGTGAAAGCAAAGCACCCCGATGCCATCGTCATCGGTTCCGATCAGGTCTGCGACTTTGAAGGAAAAGCCGTCGGTAAACCCGGTTCTTTTGAAAAGGCGTTTTCCCAACTTAAATCGATGTCAGGAAAGACTGCCGTTTTCTACACGGCGCTTTGTGTGATTGACACCGATGGCCGCGAAACACTTGATGTGAGCGAAACGCATGTTGCGTTTAGGAGCCTTTCAGACGCAGCCATCACGAATTATTTAAAGCGCGAAGAACCGTATTCCTGTGCTGCAAGCGCCAAGATAGAGTCACTGGGGATTGCTTTAATTGAATCGATTCATAGTGATGACCCCACGTCCTTAATTGGATTGCCGCTCATGGTCCTTACGACACGGCTTATTGAAGCGGGTCTTTCTCCCATCGAGGGGCTTTAAATGGCTGGAACCCTTTACCTACTCCCTAATCGGATCTCAGAAACCGACGTTCACGAGGTTATTCCTGAGGCTGTTTTAGAAAAAGCGCGCTCGTGCACCTACTTTTTAGCGGAAAACGCCAAATCAGCTCGCGCCTACCTCAAGGCCATTGGCCACCCAAAGCCCATTTGTGAGCTAACGATTCTCGAAATCGGTCACGAGCCCGACCCAAAACGCATTGATGAATGGTTAAAGCCTATTCTCGAGGGAAAGGATGCTTCTATTGTGAGCGAATCGGGGTGCCCAGCTGTGGCAGATCCCGGTGCAATCCTTGTAAGAAAGGCGCATCGCTTGGGAATACGCGTTGTCCCTTTAGTTGGCCCCTGCTCGATACTTTTAACACTGATGGCCTCGGGACTAAATGGTCAACGGTTTCGTTTCTGGGGCTATCTACCGATAGATAAGGAAGAACGAAAAGCCGCCATTTCCCACCTAGAAAAAGAAAGTCGCGCTGGGGAAACCGAGCTTTTTATCGAAACCCCCTACCGCAATAACACGATGCTTGAGGCGCTCGTTGGGACTCTGAAACCCACAACGCTTTTAACCGTGGGAATTGATGTAACGGGTTCAGAAGAATCCATTCGCACAAAAGAAGCTCGGGAGTGGAAGCCCCTTCTTGGCACTCTTAAAAAGGTTCCAACGGTTTTTGCGATTCTCGCTTAAGAAAACAGGAAGCTCCGAAGTTCTTTCACGTCCTTGGCAACCCCCACATTGGGGAGCGTCATGAGGTCAACTTTCGTTGTCGCCCCGTAGCTCACACCAATGGCGGCGACCCCTGCGTTTTGCGCCATTTGTAAATCCAATTTTGAGTCGCCAATCATCACGGCGTCCTCTTTTTTAATCTGAAGTTCTTCGAGAATTTCTAGAATCATCGCGGGATTGGGTTTCGGGTTCTTGATTGCCCCGACGCGAGTGGTATCAAAAAATCCCACTAAATCATTGGCGGTAAGGACGCGGTTGAGGCCTCGTTCGCTTTTCCCGGTGGCAATAGCAAGCTTTACATTGTTCGCTCGCAGTTCATAAAGGAGTTCCCTCATCCCAGTAACTAAAGAAATCGTCCTCTCGTAAGATAGGTAGCGCTCTCGATAAAGTTCCTCGAACTCTTCCCACTTCTCTTTCGGGCATTCGGGAACGAGATACTCCATCGTATCGGCTCGACCTAGGCCAATCGCTGATAGCGTCTTTTCAACTCCAGGATCTTTATACCCAAGCAAGGTGCACGTATACCGAATCGACTCGACAATGGCTTCTGTCGTGAGCATCATCGTCCCGTCCCAGTCGAAAATTGCAAGCTGAAAGCGAGGCTTCATGTGTTTTTCCCCTTTTCTAAAGCGTCGAGCAACTCTTGGCACTCACGTGGCAATTCACAGTGGATTTCGATTGGAGCTCCCGTAATCGGATGGGTAAAGGAAATGGAGTACGCGTGTAAGAATAGTCGTTTAAAGGGAATCCCTAGGGCGCCCTTGGCGACCCTATCATTGAAGGCATAGTCGCCGTACTTGGAGTCCCCTACCAAAGGGAAACCTAATGAGGCAGCGTGTACTCGAATTTGGTGTGTTCGCCCGGTTTTAAGTTCTGCTTCTAAGAAGCTAGCCACTTTGTAGCGCTTTAAGAGTGTGAAAATCGTATGCGCAAAAAGTCCTTCTTTATCAACGCGAACTCGGCGCTCACCCGATGCGAGCGTGTACTTACATAAGGGCTTTTTGACGTGTTCTCTGTCGTTGACCCAGTCGCCTACAACAAGAAGGCGATAGCGCTTTTGAATCGCTCCTTCGCGGATCGCTTCCTGAAACCGTACGAGCGCTTTTCGGGTTTTACAAAGGACAATGGCTCCAGACGTGTCGCGATCTAAGCGGTGCGCGAGTTCAAGCATTGGTGCATCTGGTCTAGTTGCGCGTAGCCTTTCAATTAAACCGAACGCAACGCCCGAGCCCCCGTGAGAAGCAATTCCCGAAGGTTTATCCACAATAAGGAGGTCTTTATCTTCAAAAAGAATCGTCAATTCCCCGTCTTTAAAGCGAGGAGCTGTGGGTTTATTTTCTGTGGCGCTTACCCGAACTGGAGGAATACGAACGACATCGCCAATGGCTAAGTGGTCGCTTACGGCAGCGCGTTTTTTATTGACGCGAACTTCGCCAGAACGCACCAAGCGATAAATATGGCTTTTCGGGACGCCTTTTAAAACACCCATGAGGTAGTTATCGAGTCTCTGGGATTCGCTTGCGGCATCGATTGTGAGAAACCGAACAGTCGAAAACTCTTTTTGAGAATTCGAGGTTCCACAATTTTGTTTTTTTAGGGGTTTTTGAGCGCTTATGGGCATCTTTTTTGTCTATAATGTCGCACGCAAAACGTGAGGGCCATGATGAAATGTCTCACGCGTGTTGCGTTGGTTTCGGCATTTTAGCCGATACCGCTACTTAAAAAATGAAGTAGCACTGTCCAAAATCGCGGTTGAAACTACCCTACGTCGTTAGGATAAGTCCCGCTGATTTGGACATTAAAGAAAGTATTTTTGGAAAACGAGAGTTTTCGAGAACGACTGTTAAATCAGGGCTTTTTTAGCGTAAGCCAAAAGGTAGCTAAAAAGCCACTCGATGTGTTTTTTCGGACATTCACTCGTTTTCGGCTGCGACGTAAGAACGACGCGGCAAATGCCGGGAGACGCAAAACGCGCCCTGGGTTAAAAAAGAGTTTTTTGTGCTAACAAAATTTGTGCTTTTATTTCAATTGTTGTGCCCTGCGCTTCTAGCCATTGAACGCGCAGCCATCTCGCTTGTTAGCACGTTTAAGCGGTTACCGACCTTGGTCATTTCTCCAAAGAACATCCTTGAAGTCCTCATTAGACCCAAACCACGCGGTCTAGAGAGATGTCGAATGTTTGCTAGAAATTTCACCGCTTCTCCTCTTATTTAATCCGACGCACGTTTTTCTTTCTCCCACGTATCAATTAAGTGGCAACGATATGCCGCTTAAAAAGGGAGCCTAAATTGAAACGGATGTTATTTAACGCCACACACGCCGAAGAGACGCGTGTGTGCATCGTCGACGGGCAGCAGCTCATCGATGTCGACATCGAGACCTACGGACGCGAACAAAAGAAATCGAATATTTACAAAGGCATCATCACACGCGTTGAACCAAGTTTGGAAGCGTGCTTTGTCGATTACGGTGAAGAGCGTCACGGATTTTTACCGTTTAAAGAGATTGCTCGAAGCTACTTTAAAGAAGGCGTTGACGTGCGCACCGTCGGCATCAAGGATGCCGTCGAAGAAGGCCAAGAACTCATTGTTCAGGTTGAAAAAGAAGAGCGCGGTAACAAAGGCGCAGCACTCACAACCTTTATTAGCCTTGCGGGTCGCTACATTGTCTTAATGCCCAATAACCCAAGAGGCGGTGGCGTGAGCCGTCGCATCGAAGGCGAAGAGCGCCAGGAGCTTCGTGCCACAATGGAGCAGTTAGAAGTGCCTAACGGCATGAGTACCATTGCCCGCACCGCTGGCATTGGCCGTAGCGTTGAGGAACTTAACTGGGACTTAAATTACCTTTTGCGTCTTTGGGATGCGGTGCAAGAAGCCGCGACCCCGCAATACATCTTTGAAACAACGCAAAACGGTAAGAAAGTGACCCACTACGTGAAAGAAAGCGAGAAAAACGGCAAAGCGCTAAAGCGCGCCAATCCCGCTCCTTTCCTTATCGTGGAAGAAAGTAACTTAGTTATTCGCGCGATTCGCGATTACTTCCAGCCAGACATTGGAGAAGTTCTTGTCGATACTGAAGCGATCTACGAGCAGGCTCGTCAATTTATGAGCCACGTGATGCCCGATATGATCGATCGCGTGAAACTTTATAAAGAAGACACGCCGCTTTTCTCACGCTTTCAAGTCGAGCACCAGATTGAAACGGCGTACGCAAGAACCGTCCCGCTCCCTTCAGGTGGCGCCATTGTGATCGATCACACGGAAGCCTTGGTTGCCGTTGATGTGAACTCCGCTCGCGCGACAAAGGGTTCTGATATTGAAGAAACAGCCTTTCGCACCAATTGCGAAGCCGCAGACGAAATCGCTCGCCAGATGAGACTTCGTGACTTGGGAGGGCTCCTTGTTATTGACTTTATCGATATGGCAGATCCGAAGAATCAGCGCGCCATCGAGCAGAGAATGCGCGAAGCGATTCGACCAGATCGCGCTCGAGTGCAGGTCAATAAAATTAGCCGCTTTGGATTGCTTGAGCTTTCTCGCCAGAGATTGCGCCCCTCATTATCTGAAGGCAATCACGTCACCTGCCCCCGCTGCAATGGCGTAGGCGTTATTCGTGACACGGAATCAAGCGCCCTACAGGTTCTTCGAATCTTGCAAGAAGAAGCAACGAAGGAAGGAACTGGCGCCATTCACGCGCAGGTACCAGTGGATGTTGCGACATTCTTACTTAATGAAAAGCGTGCGGAAATCACCAAACTCGAACACCGTTATCGTGTCTCGATTATCTTGATTCCCAATACGTTCTTAGAAACGCCGCACTATCACATCGAACGCATTCGCGCCGACGATGAACGACTTGACGATGATATCGCTAGCTACAAGCGTGCCGAAGAGTTAACCGCCGTCGCTGACGACCCCTATGCGATTAAGAAGGCTGAAGAAAAACCCGAGCACGCGAAGCAAATCCCTGTGATTAAGAGCATTCTCCCCAAGGACGTCGCTCCCAAGCACGAGGAAAAGCCTGAAGCCAAACCCGAGAGCACCGGGTTCTTCACAAAGATTTTGAGTTTCTTTGGTATCGGCGCCGAAAAGAAAGAAGAAGAGCCAAAGAAGAAGCCTCGCAATAAGCGCGACCCCAAAGCTCGCCGCAACGCACGTAACGCTCGCGAGGATCGTCTTGAGAGAAATGAACGTCGTCGCAATCGCGATGAACGCCGCGAAAAGCCCGCAAAAGAAACACAGGCAAAACCTGCGGAATCTCCTAAGGCGGTCAAAGCGCCTCAGACAGAGGCGAAAGACGTCGATCGTCGTCAACGCCGTACGCGTCGTACACGTCGCAATGCCGAAGGCGCTCCTGAAAAGGTAGCTTCTGAGAATGTGACTCCAGACTCTGAAGTCAAAGTAACGACAGTTGAGGTTTCTGAAACCCCAGCGCCCATCGAGGTGAAAGCGGCTCCCGAAGTTAAAGAGGTCGCCCCAGCTGAGCCCGTTACCACAGAGGTGGAAAAGCAGGAATCCGTGATTGACATTGACGAGGTGAATAAGGAACTTGATCTCGCTCGCTTTGATGCGAAGACCGCGAAAAAGCCAGTTAGAGCCAAAAAAGCCCCTGAAGCAACAGAGAAAGAAAGCGAAGAAGCTTCCTCTGATGCCCCAGAAGCGGACACAGAACCCGTTATCGAAAGCGAAAGCCGTCGCCGTCGTCCAAGAAGACGTCGTCCGACAAAGGGAGCCTCTCCGGTGGCCACTGACGAAGCGAAAGAAACGCCCGCTTCTGAAAACGCTCCTCAAGCCTTAAGTGTTGAGGCTACGGCTAATGAACCCGTAACTGAGGAAGTGAAGCCTGAAGTTAAGGATAAAGCTCCTGAGGCGCCAGTAGTTAAAGAGCCCACAGTTCATCACGAAAAATCGATCGCTGATGGCTTAGAGGAAAACCTTAAAAAGGCAGGATTGACGCAAGTGGGAACAACGCCAGGCCTAGCAAGTGCCCCCTCTTATGAGCCTGTGAAGTACGCTGGTCGTCCAAGACCCAAACTTGAACCGATTAGCGATGAGCCGCTCATTCAGGTTCAGACCAAAAAAGAATAGTAAGAAGTAAATAACGTTTCGCCTTCCAAATCGGAAGGCGAAATGCTCTTTAGTCTTCAGGCGCTTTAGCCGGGAACTTCGTTCCGCAGTATCCGCACTGTGCCCTCTCTAAAAGAACCGCATCCATTAAAACGAGAGCAACAAGGGCTTCGAGAATCGGGGCGGCCCGTAGCGCAACGCACGGATCGTGACGGCCTTTCGTTTGAACAACAACAGAGTCTCCTGCCTCATTCATGCTTCTTAACGGCTTATGAATCGAAGGCGTCGGTTTAAAGGCAACATGGGCGCAGATAGGAGCACCTGTCGAGATGCCGCCAGCGATGCCTCCTGCGTGATTCGAGAAGAACCCTGCGCTACTCATCTCGTCTGCGTTTTCACTGCCCTTTTTGTGAGTTACATCAAAACCATCGCCTATCTCAACGCCCTTAACGGCATTCAGTCCCATCAAGGCGTAGGCCAATTTGGCATCTAGCCTGTTATAGACGGGATTTCCTAACCCTGCGGGGACTCCGATAGCCTCAACATAAAGTAGGCCCCCGACGCTATCCTCGTCTTTACGAATGCAATCGAGATAACTTTCGACTTCGGGGAGTTGCGTGTCGTTGGCAATAAAGAAGGGATTGGTGTTTACAAACTTCCAATCCTCAAAATGGATTTTGAGTGTGCCAATGGCTTTCACGCAAGCGCGAATCTCGATACCGAGTTCATTTTTAAGCCACTTTTTCGCCACGGCCCCCGCCGCAACCGTGGGAGCAGTAAGGCGCGCTGAAGACCTTCCGCCACCTCTGGGGTCACGGATGCCAAATTTCGCAAAGTACCCGAAATCGGCGTGAGCGGGACGAAACACATGGGCGATATCGCTATAGTCTGCGCTCTTATGGTCAGCATTACGAATTAAAAGCGCAATGGGAGTTCCTGTGGTTTTTCCTTCATAGACGCCTGAGAGAATCTCAACGGCATCGGTTTCTTTGCGTTGTGTGACAAAGCGCGACGTGCCTGGACGTCGTCTTTCTAACTCGCGATTGATATCTTCGACAGTAAGTTCCATTCCCGGTGGACAGCCATCAATCACACAGCCAATCGCAGGTCCATGGCTCTCACCAAAATTGGTGACAACGAAAACTTCACCAAAACTCGAAGAAGACATCGAAAACTCCCTTTAGAATCGCATCGATTAATTCTTAAATTCTAGAATACAAGCCCATTAAGAACCTAAAACGAAAAAACAATATGAATGAAACTATTGACGCCCAATGGCTTAAAGACACCCTGCTTGACGTTCAAGATGCGCTCTCAGAAGCGCTAAATCTCCTTGAAAAAGATTCCCGTCACGCTAAAGGTGTTCTCGAGCACGAAATCCCTGAAATCTACGCAAAGCTTAATTACGCCGTAAATACCGCAGTAACGGGCGCTCCCGACCTTGATACGGTCGACCACAACGCGCTTATCGCTTGGCCTAAAGGCAATGCTTTCAAGGCCTTTAGCGCTAAAGGATCACGGGCTCGGGCTCCAAAATAATATTAAAGCGCTTTTTAACCCCTAGCTGCACAAGGCGCGCTACGCCCATAATGTCTTCGCCAGTGGCGTTACCAGTATTGACTAACACAAGCGGCTGACGACGGTAGACACAGGCGTCTCCCACCGACTTATTCTTTAATCGCGATTGATCGATAAGCCAGGCAGCTGAGACTTTCAGGCGCCCGGAAGTCATCCTGTGGGCGCAAGCCTCAGGATTGCGTGCCAGAAAACGCCTTCCACTCATACGCGAAAGAATCGGGTTCTTAAAGAAGCTTCCCACACTTCCCAAGCAACGAAGGCCTGGGAGTTTCCCGCGACGCAAAGACAAAATTTCGTGCGCAACCAAATCGGGCGTCAGTTCCACGGCACTTAAGGGCTTTAAACGTTCGGCCAATCCCTTGTAATTTAAGCGCGGCGTAAAGTTCTTAAATAAAAGGAAAGTAGCTGAAAGCACAATCCAATTCTTGGCTTTTTCTGTTTTAAAGATACTCGTGCGATAGGCGTATTCGCAGTCCTTACAGGAAAGCTCAATCACTGTATCGTGATCGGGGTCATAGCAGGAAACAGAAATTAAGCGATCTCCCACTTCAACGCCATAGGCTCCGATGTTTCCGACAACGGCGCCCCCAATGGTCCCTGGAATTCCCGAGAGATTTTCTAATCCACACCAGTGGTGCTTAATCATGAGCTTTACAAAGTCGCACCACGATTTTCCGGCTCCGACGCGAAGTAAAACGGTATCGTCATCTTGTTCGATCACATTGATGGACTTATGCACCGAATGCAAAACGAGACCCGCGAAATCCTTCGTAAAGATCGTGTTCGAACCACCGCCCAAAACAAAGCGCGGCATCGCAGCATAGGTGGGGTCTGAGAGAATCTCACGCAAATCCTCAGCGGTTTTATATTCCGCGTAGTACTGCGCCTTCGCGGGTAACCGCATCGTGTTTTTATCTTTTAAATCGACATTTGTTTGAACCGTTGTCATGGGCTTACTCCATTAATTTCCCCCAAACGATCGGTAATTTCTTTTTCTACTGTCGCGCTATCAATTCCAGCATCGACAAAGAGTTCTTGGGTTTTGCCTTGAAGGATGTAGCGATCAGGTAGACCAATCTCTAAAGTCGGAACGACAATATTGTCTTTGGAAAGCACTTCAAGAACGGCGGACCCCGCGCCACCAGCGACAACCCCTTCTTCGGCCGTGACGATTAGGTCATGTGTTTTTGCCGCGTCAATAATTGCATCCTCATCTAAGGGCTTAGCAAAGCGCATATCAATAAGCGTTGCCCCAAGGTGCTCGGCCACATCCCAAAGATTTTTCACCATCGAGCCAAAGGCCAAAATGGCAACTCGCTTTCCTTTTCTCTTTTTGCTTTGAAGTAACGTGCGAGATTTCCCAATGGGGATTGTCTCGAAATCGTCTCCCGCAGGTACGCCTCTACCCTTGCCTCTCGGATAGCGCACGGCAGCGGGCGTCCCTAGCCGCACCGCGGTCGTTAGCATCATGCGCGCTTCCCGTTCGTCGCTAGGCGTCATAATCGTCATATTGGGCATACTGCGTAAATACGCGATATCGAAAACGCCGTGATGTGTGGGGCCATCGGCGCCCACAAGACCTGCTCTATCGATAGCAAAGGTCACAGGTAAATTCTGCAACGCCACATCGTGCACAATTTGATCGTAAGCGCGCTGCGCAAACGTCGAATAAATCGCCACAACGGGGTGCAACCCTTCGCAGGCAAGCCCTGCGGCAAATGTCACAGCGTGCTGCTCACAAATGGCGACATCGCGATAACGCTCAGGGAACCGTTTTTCAAATTCAACTAAGCCGCTACCTTCTCGCATCGCAGGAGTGATCGCATAAATCTTGGGGTCAACGGCGGCAATATCGCAAATCCACTTGGAGAAAACTTCTGTGTACGTGGGGTGTTTGGGATCGACCTTAGGCGTAATGAGGACCTTCGGGTCAAATTCAGAGACACCGTGATAAATCGTGGGATTCTCTTCGGCGGGGGCGTAGCCCTTCCCCTTAACGGTTGTCACGTGTAGCACAATCGGGCCCATGGGACCCTCTAAAGCGCGGAGCTTGGTGAGCATGCGAACGAGACCTGGGAGGTCGTGCCCGTCAATTGGACCAAAGTAATTTAAGTCGTACGTGGAAAAGATCGATGACGGAGGACTTAAAAAGTTCACCGTCTGCTTTTCCATGCGTTTGGCAAGTTCATGGAGTACTGGTGTATTTTTCAGTAAATTCTTACCGTATTTACGCATCTTCCAGAACTGACTCGTACTCACTAACTTCCCTAAGTGCCCGCATAAAGCGCCTACAGGGGGTGAGATTGAGCAATTGTTGTCATTGAGAATGATGAGAAGGCGAACCCCTTCTTTGTAGTCTCCTGCGTGGTCAAGCGCTTCGCTTGCCATTCCGCCCGTTAAAGCGCCGTCACCGATCACAGCAATATGCCAACGCTCATCGTTGCCATTTAAGTGGGAGGCAACAGCCATGCCGAGAGCGGCTGAAATCGATGTCGAAGAGTGAGCGGTACCGAAGGCGTCGTATTCGCTTTCTTCACGCTTGGGGAACCCAGAGATGCCTTTATATTGACGGACGTGCTTTAACGCTTCACGGCGCCCGGTCAAAATCTTATGCGCATAAGCCTGGTGACCCACGTCCCAAACAAGACGGTCATCAGGAGTATTGAAAACATAGTGAAGCGCGATGGCAAGTTCCACACTGCCTAAGGAGCTTGAAAGGTGGCCGCCCGTGTGACTGACACAATCAATGATGTAAGAGCGGATTTCGCTTGCAAGCTCAGGGAGCTCTTCGATTTTGAGCTTTCTTAAGTCTTTCGGACTATCAATCGAATTTAAAAGTTTCATATCACTCATTTTGTTCGCTCTATCATGTAATGGGCCAAGTAAGCTAAATGGGTAAGCGAACAAGAACTAAAAATCTTTTCTTCTTCTAATAACTGAAGAGCCGCAATCGCCTCATTAAGGCACTTTTGCGCAAGTGCTTTGGAAGCCTCTAACCCCAACAGGGAAACAAATGTGGGTTTATCGTTTTCGGCGTCTTTGCCAGCGGTTTTACCAAGGGTCGCAGCATCAGATGTAACATCCAAAATATCGTCAACCACTTGAAAGCCAAGCCCTAAGGCGGCGCTAAAGTTAAGTAACGCAGGCCTTCCCTTCTCATACAATTCGCGACTTCCGCAAAGCGCTCCCATCAAAATCGCGGCTTTAATTAATGCGCCCGTTTTCTTCCTGTGCATCGATGTGAGAAGCTCAAGATCGATGTGCTGACCAACGTTTTCCAAATCGATTGCCTGCCCCGCGCACATCCCTTCACGACCACAGGCTTTCGCGAAAATCGCAATCGCTTCTAAGCGAGAAGCCTCAGGAATCGAAAGCCGCGTTAAAAGTAAGAAGGCCTCTGGCTGCAAGGCGTCACCCGCGAGCATCGCCTCGCCTTCGCCAAACATGACGTGGCAGGTCGGTTTCCCGCGCCGCAATGTATCGTTATCCATGCTCGGGAGATCGTCGTGAATAAGTGAATACGCATGCACGAATTCAAGCGCAAGGGCCACGAGATCGGCATCTTCTTTTTTCGCCCCCGTGAGCTCTCCTGCAGCGTACGACAAGAGCGCCCGGATGCGCTTTCCGCCCCCAGTGACAGCGTAACTCATGGCTTCTACGAGTTTTTCGGTTTCTTTTGAGGCGGGAGTAAGGACCTTTTTCGCGTGCGTCTCAACATCTTCGCGTAAGGGCGAAGCCCAAGCGTTAAAACGCTTCGCATCAAAAGAAAATTCTTCTTGATTTAACGACATAGCTCTTTTCTTTAGAAGGGAACGTCGTCAGATGTTTTTGGAGAAGAAACGCTCGCTTCCTTTTCCCCATAGATGCGAAGCTTTTCTTCAGCAGCCTTTAAGGCTTCCTGGCAGATTTGCGCCAATTTTTGTCCACGCTGAAACTTTTCGACGGATTCATTTAAAGAGAGCTTTCCCGATTCCATTGCTTCGACAATCGTCTCAAGCTCGGCGATTGCTTCTTCAAAGGTCGGTTTCGATGATGTTGCCATGGCGCTTTACCCCAAAAAGCACTTCTCAGAAATCTTAAAAATACGCAAGTGAACGTTTTGATCTAAGAGAAATACTCGCAAAGATATCCAAAAATCACACCTCACGGATTCTAGCGCAGAAAAGAAGATTATTTTTCTCAATAAAATGAAAGATAAACTAAGATCATTTACCTATTTTTGAGGTGTTTGGCGTATTTGGGGAAGGAATCGGAAGAATTTGGAGCGGGAGACGAGTCTCGAACTCGCGACCTCAACCTTGGCAAGGTTGCGCTC
>CAVEMY010000022.1:0-25865 GCA_963617005.1 Parabacteroides distasonis
TGCTCAATGCCAACTTTATGGCTGGCACTGGCAATGACGGCGCCTCTTCAATCGGTGGAAAAGTCGGCTTGAAGTACGTCTTCTAAAACAGACGATTGAAGCAGTAAAACGATGGGCGACAGAGCAATCTGCCGCCCATTTGATTAAGGATCAAATTTCGCTCGGCCTGAATGCATCCTAATTCTCTATAAGTAATAATATAGTAGCGATAAAGCATAAGAATCCTCGTTAAATACTTATAAAATAGCAATTAAAGATTCTCGCTAGGAGCGATATGTGATTACAGGCCTGGAAAATTTAAAGCCCCCTAAAGAAATACGCCTTGAGTTGGCAGAGCGCATGAAGAAAGTACGCCTTGCTCAGAACATGACGCAAAAGGAACTCGCCGAGAAGTCAGGGATTCCTCTTCCGACATTGCGGCGCTTTGAGGCTACAGGCGAAGTGTCTCTTAAAGCTCTAGTGAACTTCGCGCTTGCTCTCAGAAAGGCAGAAGATTTAGCGCAAGTTTTCTATGAGCCTCCTATGGAAGATTTATATGCGAAGACCCCGAAAGAACGGCGTCGTGCTTCGCATCCGAGGGGTTCGTCGTGAGGGTTAAGGTCTTTCTTAACTGTGAGGGAAAGAGAGATGAAGTTGGCATCCTTGATGACTCTAACGGTATCCGATTTCAGTATGCGCCAGAGTTCCTTGAAAGAAAGATTTCGCTCTCGCCACTTGCTCTGCCGCTATCGACAAAAGTCTGGAAAGGAAAGAGTCAATTAAATAGTGGCTTACCAGGCGTCATCGCCGATAGTCTTCCCGATAGTTGGGGCGATTTGCTCTTTGATTGCAAGCTTAGGAGTACCGGTCGACAATTAAAAGAGGTTCCGCTTTTGGGAAGGTTGAGTTACGTTGGCCATAACGGTATGGGTGCACTCGAATATGAGCCTGAATTAGAGAATGGCTTACCCCGCATCAAGGCTATTTACCTCGACTCCATTGCTGAGGATGTAAAGGGCGTTCTTTTAGAAACTTCCACAGAAAAAGCGTTGGATCGCTTGTGTTCCTTAGCGGGGGCGGCGGGTGGTTCTCGGCCCAAGATTGTTTGCCTTCTTTCCGATGACGGGAAATTCCGATTAAAGCCCGGTGTCCTTGCAGAAAAGGGCTATTTTCCATGGCTTATTAAGTTTCGGAGTCTTACGGATGCGGCAGACATTGGTGTTCAAGAATTCATTTGTTCGGAACTGATGCGTAAAGCCGCAATTGATGTCGCTCCCACAAAACTCTTTCCTTCCAAAAAGGGGAAAGGTTGGTTTGGAATGAAGCGCTTTGACAGGACAAAGAAGGGAAAACTTCATATGGCAACAGCTGCGGGAATTCTCGATTGTGACTACCGAAGCCCGTGCCTTGATTATCAGACCGTACTGGCGCTTACTCGAGCTCTTGTTGGCCCACATGCGCTTATTGAACAAATCAAACGCGCTGCTTTCTCTTTTTTAATCGGTCACTGTGACGATCATGCGAAAAACTTCTCTTTCTTAATGAATTCGGCTGGGAAGTGGAGCGTTTCTCCTGCCTACGATATGGTTTCCTCTCGAGGAATCAACGGCGAACACATGACTTCTTTAATGGGAAAAGGGAAAAACCTGAGTCGACGCGATTTTCTTCAATTAGGAGAGGCTTTTGATATTGCCTCTCGTGTCGTCGATTCAGCACTAGATGATGTTTTGGAGGCTCTGTCTTTCTACCCTAAGATGGCTCGTGAATTGGATGTGAAGGTTCCGAAAGACGTTCGCTTTGAACTTTGACGCGCCTGTTTTGTTTCTTATCAAAGCGCAGCATTCTCAAGCTAATTTTGGCAGGTTAGAATACGCAAAACCTAAAGCGGTTTTTCTTTGAGCCGCTTTTTTGTTGCCTAATTTGTTTCACACATCGTCAAATTTTTTTGGTTGCCTGCGCCAAGAAAGGGAGGAGTCCTGTGTCTAAAGTTGGCTTTGATAACGCAAAATACATCGAAACCCAATCGGCGCATATTAAAGAGCGTATCGCGAAATTTGGCGGAAAGCTCTACTTGGAATTTGGCGGCAAACTCTTTGATGACTATCACGCCTCCCGCGTCTTACCTGGCTTTGAACCCGATAGCAAGATTCGCATGCTCTCGCAACTGAAAAGCGACGTGGAAATCATCGTGGCAATTAGCGCGCCTGATATTGAGAAAAATAAGATTCGTGGCGACCTTGGCATTCCTTATGAAGACGATGTGTTGCGCTTAATTGATATCTTTCGCAACTTAGGCTTTTACGTCGGTTCCGTTGTCATCACACAATATAACGGGCAACCGTCGGCCGATGCCTTTATGCGTCGCTTATCGGCATTGGGTGTGAAGTCTTATCGGCACTTCCCAATTGCGGGTTACCCACACAACCCAGCGCTTATCGTAAGCGACGAGGGTTACGGCAAAAACGAATATATCGTCACATCTCACCCACTAGTTGTCGTAACAGCACCAGGACCTGGTAGCGGCAAGATGGCTACATGTCTTTCGCAGCTTTATCACGAACATAAGCGTGGCGTTAAAGCCGGATACGCCAAATTCGAAACCTTCCCGATTTGGAATTTGCCGCTTAAGCACCCTGTGAATCTTGCGTATGAAGCAGCAACAGCCGACCTTAATGACGTGAATATGATCGATCCCTTCCACTTAGATGCCTACGGCATCACAACGGTCAATTACAACCGCGATGTGGAAGTGTTCCCCGTATTGCGCGCGATCTTTGAAAAGATTTTGGGGGAGTGCCCGTATAAGTCGCCGACGGATATGGGGGTGAATATGGCAGGCAATTGCATCGTCGACGATGCACTTTGCCGCGAAGCCTCTCACAAAGAAATCCTCCGTCGCTACTACAGAGCGCTTGTCGATCGCGTGCGTGGTTTAGTCGATGAATCGGTTGTCTATAAGCTTGAACTCTTAATGAAGCAGGCGGGAATTACTTCTGAGATTCTCCCTGCGGTAGCCGCTAGCTTAGTAAAAGAACAGGTCTCAGGAACGCCAGCGGGAGCTCTCGTGCTTTCTGATAACACAGTTGTCACAGGAAAGACCACACCCTTATTGGGAGCAAGCTCTGCTCTGCTACTTAATGCACTAAAAGCGCTCGGGAAAATCGATAAAGAAGTCGATTTAATTAGTAAAGAAGTACTTGAACCGATTTGCCGCTTAAAGACGGAGAACTTACATCACACGAACCCCCGTTTACATTGCGATGAGGTGTTGATTGCGCTTTGCGTCAGTGCCCAGAGTAATCCCTTATCGGCTCAGGCTCTAAAACAGATCGATAAGTTAAGAGGGTGCGACGCGCACTTTTCAACGATATTAAGTGAAGTGGATGAAAAGCTCTTTAAGCGATTAGGCGTTCACGTAAGCTGTGAACCCAAGAGCGTTCGTCGTAAGCTTTATTTCTAGCCCTTAAAGCGCACTCGCGTCTCTTCTAAGCCTCGTGTACCAACCACGGGGCTTTATCGTCTTTAGAGCCCATTAACGGGCTGCGAATCGCACTTTCTAAAGCGAGGGAGCTCTTTAAATTCTTCAAAGCAAAAAAAGCCGACCCCAAAAACGGAAGTCGGCTTTTCTTTTTCGATTAGGTTAGAGGCGAATTACTTCGCTTTCTTTAATTCCTTATCGATAGCGTCCTGAACGGGCTTACGAAGCTCTTCGGTGCGCTTGTCGTTCATCTGGCCTAAGCGCAGACGGCGGAACAAGACGTCCTCGGCGTTACGGGCGCCGCTGACTTGAACCTGACGCACGGCGAAGGCGACGACATCATCAACGACGTCGGCGACGTTTTCAGCGTGTTCAGCGCGGATTTCAAGCGCTTCAGGATCAAATGCCGTATCAACAGTAAGCGGCAACGTTGTCGTGATTGTCTTCGAAGAGGGGATAAGACCCTTTTCGGCAGCAACCTTCATAGCGTGTTCTGCCATGTTGCGATAGGCTGTCCACTTGCCGCCCGTGATCGTGAGCATGTTGCCAAACTCAGGAATAATGGCGTGTTCGCGAGAGACCTTCGCAGTCTTGCCGCCGTTAGCGGAAGCCGCAGCCGGTGTGTAAAGCGGACGGACGCCCACGAATGTCGAGAGGATGTCTTCGCGTGTAACCTTGGTCTTAAGGTAGTTGTTGCAGTTAGAAATCATGAAGTCGATTTCTTCGTCGGAAATCTTCGGATCCATGTTAACTGGAACGGGTTCAGGAAGATCGGTTGTACCGACTTCGAGCATGTCGTGCCACGGTAAGCAGAACAAGACGCGGCCGTCGGAGGTCTTCGGAATGAACATACCTTCCTTCGGATTGCCAAACTTCTTCAAATTAAGGATGATGTGAGAACCACGAGCAGCTTTCACTAAGGGCTTAACATCGGTCTTACCTGTCATCTTGCGGATTTCATCGACCCAGGGACCCGCGCAGTTAAAGAACATCTTGCCTTTAACGGTGTGCTTTTCGCCCGTTTCTTTATCTTCAACGATCATGGATTCAATCTTTTCTTCGGTGTGATTGAATCCAGCGCAAGCCGCGTAGTTCACGCACACGGCGCCATGAGCAACAGCCGTCTGCATCAAAGCAATCGCCATACGGGCATCATCGAACTGCGCGTCATAGAAGCGAACGCCACCATAGAGGCCTTCGGCTTTAATGCCAGGCAAGAGTTCGAGAGTCTTTTCTTTCGAAAGGATCGAAAGGGAACCCGCGTCGCCAGAGCTAAATTTCGCCATCAAGGTGTAGACGGTAAGGCCAGCACCGTAGAAGGCCTTTTCGTACCAGCGATAGCACGGCAAAATAAACGGGTTCTTATGAACGAGGTTGGGAACGAGCTTCAAGAGCAATTCGCGTTCGCGAAGCGCTTCGAAAACCAGACCCCAATCGTGCGGGTTCTGCATATAGCGAACACCACCGTGAATCAGTTTTGTAGAGCGAGAGCTCGTGCCTTCGGCGAAGTCTTGCGCATCGACCAAGCAAACAGAGTAGCCTTGGCTTGAGGCATCGACTGCCACGCCGAGACCAGAGGCGCCGCCACCGATAATGACGATGTCAAATTCCTTGCCGGAGTCAATCTCGGCAAACATGGCCTTACGGTCAAGGGGTTTCAGTTCTTTCATCATGTTATTTTCCAGTGATTAAGACAAACAAGAATTAATGCTTTTTCAAATTTCTAATGTTTCGCCCACTCTCATGGGCGCAGACGAGGGCGAGTTTAGCAGAATCTACCTAGATAGACTAGCCAAAAGGAGTAGTTCAACTCCCTCCTTTTGCTAGGGTGTCGTCGGGTAATCTCTTTTAATTTTCGTCTTCGAAAACGAGTTCTCCTAAATGCGGCAGGATATAGGTCTTTTGCGGTAGACGCTTTTCCTTAGGGCCAATGTGAAAAAGGCGACGCATCTTTTTGCGGAATTCCTGATCGCGCACTTTTGGTAAATCGGCTTCTGTGGTTTCTCCCGAGAGAACGAGAATAAAGTCAATGCCGGCGTTTTCTCCGAGAACCTTATCTGTCATTAGGCGGTCGCCTACCATACAGACGTCTTTGCGATCGTATTTGGCAAGCACGGGTTCAAGTACTTCAGTGCAGGGTTTACCAAAGATTCTCTGGGGGCTGCGGCCCGTAGCGGCTTCGTACATACGAATAAAGCTACCGATGTCAGGTAAGGGACCCGCGTCTGTGGGGCACACAAAGTCAGGGTGCGTAGCTAAGAATTCGACGTTCTTATTAAGAAGCAGTAGAGCTGAGGTTTTGATCTTTTCGTAGTTAAGTTCTGTGTCGTAGGCCAAAATCACAGCTTCTGCGCCATCGGCCGTGTTTTCCAATTCAGGCATTCTTTCTTTCATGCAGCCAACGAAGTCGTGATTGCCAACGAGATAGGCCTTTCTGATGCCCGCTTTCTTTAAGTAGTGAATTAGCGGCGTAATCGGTGTCAAGATCTGTTCGAGCGTCGCAGGTATTCCCATCGCATTAAGCCGTTTGACGTAGGTCATTGGCGACTTCGATGTGTTATTGCTAAGGAACTGGAAATCGATTTTTCCCCAGTTCTTTTTAATAAAGTTTACGGTGCCTTCAATCGGTACGGGACCAAGGTAAACGGTTCCATCCATATCAAAGACCATACAGCGTTTCCTAAGCATTGGCGCACCTCGAGCTAAGAGAAAAAGATTCGATAAAAGGGATTTAAAAATTAGTGGAATCGTAACGAAATGCAAAAGCCCTGTCCAATGAATTTGAAATAAGGGTTAGGCGCAAAAAACGTCAGCAAATTCGTTTTTTCCAAAAAATACAAGACTATTGCTACACCGAAAGAACTAGTCCGAACGTCTAATGCAAAAAATGTCTTGCAAAACCCGTTACAAAGTGTTAATTTCCTCCGCAGATATACGTATATCTCAGTAGGGAGATCTTCTTAGGGGAAACCCTGCTGTCTCAAGTTCAACGCTTTTATTAAAAACTAATTGGAGGAATCCACCATGAAGCGTCTCGTTCTCTCTGTTTGCGCCCTCGGTCTTTTGGTCGGTGCAACAGCGCCTGTGCTTGCAGCATCGGGCAAGGTCGTGATTAAGATCGCCGGTATGAAACCCGAAGGCGAACCCGAAACACAGGGTATGTATCTCTTCGGTAAGTATCTCAACCAACTCTCTGGCAACAAGTATGATGTTCAGGTTTATCCGAACTCCATGCTCGGCAAGGAAAACAAGTACATTGCCGATACACGCCGTGGTGTGATTCAGATGTGCGCAACAGGCACACAGGTTTCTCAGTTCTTGCCCGCAATGGCTATGCTTGAAACCCCGATGCTCTTCGAAAGCTATGAACACGCTCACCGCGCGATGAATGGCGAAACGTTCAAGATCATTAACGAAGGCTTCACAAAGAAGTCTGGTTTGATCACATTGAACGCCTTCCCACTTGGCTTCCGTCACTTCTATTCCACCAAGCCCATCACAAGCGTTGCCGAAGTGCAAGGCTGGCGTATGCGCTCGCCCAACATCCCGCTTTACATGACGTTCGTTAAGAACTGCGGTTTGTCTGGCCAGCCGATGGCTTCCGCTGAAGTTCCGTCCGCTCTTGACCAGGGCGTTATCGACGGCGGCGACAGCCCCTTCTCTGATATCGAAACACAGAAGATGTACGAAAAGGCCCCCTACATTACAAAGACGGGTCACATCCTCGTTATCCACTGCTTGTTCATCAACGAGAAGTTCTTCAACAAACTCGACAAGCAGAATCAGGAATGGGTCAAGAAGGCCGCTTACCTCGCTGCTGAAGACGTTTGGAAGCTCGCCGAAGAAGTCGATGCCAAGGCTATCAAGACCATTGAAAGCCACGGCGGTAAGGTTTCTGAACCCTCGCCTGAATTCCTCGCCCACGTGCAGCAGGCCGGTATGAAGACCTGGACGATGTTCACGGATCCGAAGTCCAACCAGTACGCCCCGAATGCGCAGCGTATTATTGACTCGGCCAACAAGTACAAGGCTGCTAAGTAATTAGTTCGCCATAAGTTGTAACGAAACGGAAGGGTGTAAAGCCCTTCCGTTGAGATATCCAGTTTTTCAAGGGACTTATCGATGTCAAACACCCAACATAAGAAACACTGGGCCGAAAAGCTCTTCGAACTTTTCTGCGCTGTCGTGTTTTTAGGGATGATCGGACTCGTGTTCTATAACGCCTTCTTGCGTTATGTGTTCCGTTCTTCCTACGCTCCAAGTGAAGAGTGGTCTCGCTATCTCTTCATGTACATTACGTTCTTCGGCGGTATTGAAGCTTTCTACCGTCGTCGTCATATCGCTGTTGACCTCTTTGTCGATCTTTTGCACGGCAAAGTTCGTCGTTATGTGAACCTGATTGCGATTGCTCTCTCTGTTTACGCGATGGCGATTTTGCTCGAAGGTGGCATCTACCACGTTATGACCACGTACGATACCTACACGGTGTCGACCAACTTAAATATGACAGTTGTCAATGGACCAGTGCCCATTATGGCGTTCTGCGCTGTGATCATCTTGCTCCGTGACCTCTGGAATGAATGGAAACGTCCGATGAGCGACTACGCTCCTAAAGAAAAGAAAGAAATTCCGGACATGCCCGATACGAGCAATTCGCTCTAAGGAGAGAGATCTATGGAACTGTTTCTATTTTTAGCCTCCCTCTTTGGATTCCTTGTTATCGGTGTTCCCATTTGCGTTGTGTTAATCCTGTGCGCGCTCGTCTTGATGGCTCACGCTGGATTGTGGGACCCGATGATGATTGCTTCTTCGATGGTCGACGCAGCGGATAACTATCCCTTGATGGCCATCCCGTTCTTTATCTTCGCCGGCGAAATCATGACAGAAGGTGGCTTGAGCTACCGCGTCGTGCAGATGGCTCAGTTAATGATTGGTCACGTCCGCGGTGGTTTAGGTTATGCCGCTATCGTCGCCTCGATCATCTTCGCTGGCTTGATGGGGTCATCCGTTGCTGAAGCTGCGGCTATCGGTGGTTTGCTTCTCCCGATGATGAAGAACGTGGGTTATAACCCGGGTCGTGCGGGTGCGGTTATCGCCTCTGGCGCTATTATTGGACCGATTATTCCGCCGTCTACTAACTTCATTATGTTGGGCGCAACCGTTGGTGGGCTCTCGATTACGAAGCTCTTCATGATTGGCTTGTTCCCTGGCATCTTTATCGGTTTAGCCTTGTGCGTTTGCTGGTACTTCATCGTCCGCAAAGACGGCTACAACGAAACGATTACCTTCACACGTGAAGAAAAGATCAAGATTTGCATCGACGCTTGGCCAGCTTTCTTGCTCCCAGTACTTCTCCTTGGTGGTATTCGTTTTGGCGTGTTCACACCGACTGAAGGTGGTGCGTTCGCTGCTGTGTACGCGATTATCGTGTGCTTGCTCTACTATCGTGAAATGAAGGTCCTTGACCTCTTGGAAGTCTCCGCTCGCTCGGCTCGTACGACAGCGGCCGTGATGTTGATCGTTACGGGTGCTTCCGCCGTCGGCTTCTTCATTACGATGGCTCAGATTCCGCAGCAGATTGTTTGGCTCTTTGAACCGTTGCTGCACAGCCCGCTCATGCTCATGCTCGTCATCAACCTCTTCGTGTTCTTGATTGGTATGGTCATGGACTTGACACCGAACGTGCTCATTTTCGCACCAGTGCTTTATCCGTTGATTCTTCGTGCTGGTATCGATCCGTACTACTTCGGCCTCATCTTCATTCTTAACCTCGGTATCGGCGTTATCACGCCTCCGGTTGGAACGATTTTGTACGTCGTCTGCGGTATCGGTAACATCAAGTTCGTCGAATTGATTATCAAGTTGATCCCGTTCCTCATTACGGAAGTTATCGTGTTGCTCGTTCTCACGGTCTTCCCGAAGATCTCGATCATCCCGATGAAGTGGCTCATGGGCGAACTCTAAAGGTTAACTCCTTTTAGTCCCGAACCCCCGAGTTGGTTTCTCCCTCGGGGGTTTTCGTTACCTGGAAATTTGAAAATGAAGAGCCCGAATTAAGATTCGCGGCTCAATTGAGTGTGGGCTTGAAATTTAGGTCTTCCCGAGGGATATTGGGCTTTTCTACATGCGTGACATTGCCTTCGGGATTGGCATACAAGGGGGCGCCGCACTGCTCGCACCACTCCAAGGGGAAAAGCTGGTCGTGAGCGACAACCGTTTTAATCCCTTCGAGCGTTAGGACTTCTTTTGCAAAGCCTTGCGCGATTTCTAATTCTGCGGGTTCACAGGGCCAGACGACGCCCGCGACAATGCGATTGGCATCAAACGTAAAGGAGATGCCGATGCGAACTTCGGGTTGGGGTTCTGCGGCATGATCATCGGAGAGATTAGAGAAGATTGCCGTTGTAGCGATCAACTTTTCTGGCCTTATCTTATCGATGCAAACGTATTTAACGAGCGCTTTTAAAGAAAAGAGCCGCTCGGAAGCAACCGCTTGCCGCCAGGCCGTAAAAAAGGCAGCAGGAGCCTGCACTTCAAGCATCGATCCTGTCATAAATTGGCGGAGCACCGCTCGGGCTTTAAGAGAAAAGTCCATGAGTTTATGAGCGAGCTCTATTCTTTCCGAGCCAAAGGGATCAAAAAGTTCTGTTGCGGTTTCTGCCGAGACTCCGAGGGCGACGTAGCGCACATCAGAAAATTCGTCAGAGGGGTCAGCGGTAAGGAGATACGAGATATCGACAACAGAGGCGTCTTTCTTCGGCTTTACAAGGCGCGACAAAAGGCTACGAACATCTGTCAGGCGCTCGGGGATGTGTTCGGCCGCAATAAGGCTATTTCCAATCGAAACGTGTGCTTTGGGGCTTACGAAATGGCTCTTATAAAGTTTTGCGATTTCGTAAGAGACCTCTTGAGGCATTTTCCCAAAAGCAATCTTGTAGCGACTCCAAGCGAGAACGGGGATAAGAACCAAAAGATGCGCGCCATCTTTATCCGCGTAATACTCAGCGCATCCTTCGGCTAACGCCAGGAGGTCATCGTACTGCGTGCCTTCTTCGGCCTTTAGTAGCGAGAGAGCTGCCTCAATATCCGAATC
This sequence comes from Parabacteroides distasonis, assembly GCA_963617005.1. GTDB lineage: Bacteria > Pseudomonadota > Gammaproteobacteria > Burkholderiales > Burkholderiaceae_F > Duodenibacillus. The sequence goes on from CAVEMY010000022.1 coordinate 10,551, forward strand.
GATGCCGCGGGAAAGCAACGCATTGCAAAGCGCTTCGATTTTTTCAGCAACCAAGCGGTCTTCAACGTTTGAAGTTGAGTCAGAAGCGCGATACGCGAGGTTAAGGAGCTCGCGGCTTTCCTCTGTCAGTGTTTCGGGCGTCGTATCTGGCTTAAATAGGCGTCTTGCCATAGGTTATCTCGTTAGGTCTTTCTTATTAGGGCGCTAAGTCTAATCGAAGTTCGTTTCTCGCGTGGAAATTCCCCTTAAAAAGAAGGGATTTAAAAGCGTAACTTCTTATGTATGGAGGGCTTTTTCGCTACATGCCCCATGATAGAATTTCGCGTGACTTAACCTGGAGGCTTGGCGCGAGCGGATACCCGCTATTTCTGTCTTTTCGCGCGAGTCCTTTCCGACAAGAAATTTGTGACGCTCCTAATCTAAAGAGAGCGCTTTTTGGTAATGGACAACATTCGTAATTTCTCAATTATTGCCCACATCGACCATGGGAAATCGACCTTGGCCGACCGTCTTATTGAACGCTGCGGAGGCCTTTCGGGCCGAGAGATGAGCGAGCAGGTGCTCGACAGTATGGATCTTGAGCGTGAGCGTGGCATCACGATTAAGGCGCAAACCGCAAGTCTTCACTACAAAGCGAGAGACGGGAAGACCTACAAATTAAATTTGATTGACACCCCAGGGCACGTGGACTTTTCCTATGAAGTGAGTCGATCACTCTCGGCGTGCGAAGGAGCCCTTCTAGTTGTAGACGCAACGCAAGGCGTTGAGGCGCAAACAGTTGCCAATTGCTATACGGCAATCGATCTTGGCGTTACGGTGCTTCCTGTTTTAAATAAGATGGACTTAGCGAGTGCCGACCCCGTCACAGCCGCAGAAGAAATCGAAGATGTGATCGGCATTGATGCCACTGACGCCGTCCTTTGCTCAGCAAAAACAGGCATGGGAATCGATGATATCTTAGAGCGCGTGGTGCGTGATGTGCCGCCACCCAAAGGCGACGCTTCAGCCCCCTTGCAGGCTCTTATTATCGATAGTTGGTTTGATAACTATGTCGGTATTGTCACGCTTGTTCGTGTGGTAAACGGGACACTCAAACCCAAAGACAAAATCACCTTGATGGCAACAGGGGCGACGCATTTAGTTGAGCAGGTAGGGGTCTTTACTCCGAAAGCAGAAAAGCGCGAGTTTTTAAGCGCGGGCGATGTCGGCTATGTGATTTCAGGCATTAAAGAACTAAAAGACGCTCGCGTTGGCGACACAATCACACAAGCCGTGCGTGGCGCCACAGAACCCTTACCTGGCTTTCGAGAGGTGAAGCCTCAGGTTTTCGCAGGGCTCTATCCGGTTGAATCCAATCAATACGATGCGTTACGCGAAGCGCTTTTAAAGCTGCAATTAAATGATGCGGCCTTAAAGTTTGAACCTGAAGTTTCGCAAGCGTTGGGCTTTGGTTTTCGTGCTGGGTTCTTAGGGCTCCTACACATGGATATCGTACAAGAGCGCTTAGAGCGTGAGTACGATATGAATCTCATCACAACGGCGCCATCGGTTGTGTATGAGGTGTTGATGACAAATGGCGAAGTCGTTCGTGTTGAGAATCCGAGTAAGTTACCAAGTCCCGATAAGATCGCAGAAATTCGTGAGCCGATTGAGTCGGTAACCATCTTTGTTCCCAATGAATACGTGGGAGCTGTGATGAAGCTATGCCAAGATAAGCGAGGCATTCAAACCAATTTAGCCTATCACGGCAGACAGGTGCACCTCACATACGATTTACCGCTATCGGAAATCGTTCTTGACTTTTTCGACAAGATGAAGTCGATTACGCGTGGCTACGCTTCGATGGATTATGAATTCAAAGAGTATCGGGCAGCCGACGTTGTCAAACTCGATATCCTGATCAATGGCGACAAGGTCGATGCCTTAAGTTCCATTATTCACCGCTCGGGCGCGAAGACGCGGGGCCGCGACGTTGTTGTAAGGCTTCGGTCTCTCATTCCTCGACAGATGTATGATGTAGCCATACAGGCTGCCATTGGTGCCAACATCATCGCGCGTGAAAACGTGAAGGCCTTACGTAAAGACGTTATCGCTAAGTGTTACGGGGGCGATATCACGCGTAAAAAGAAATTACTCGAGAAGCAAAAAGCCGGCAAGAAACGCATGAAGCAAGTGGGTTCTGTGGAAATCCCGCAAGAAGCCTTCCTTTCTATTCTTCGTGCCGATGAAGAGTCCTAATTTATCTTGAGGAGCCATTGTGAATTTCTCACTCATTCTTTTCCTCTTAAGCATCTTTACAGGTGTGATGTGGGTTTTAGATCTCTTGATCTGGAAGCCCAAAAGAAAGGCTGAGGCAGAAGCTGTCCGTCGTGAGTTCGATGAAGCCAACGCCGAAGCGGTCGCCCGAGGCGACACACGCGTTATCGCACTACGCAACGCAAGCGTTAAAGCCAAGCTCCGTATGCCCTGGTGGCTCGATTACACAGCTGGTCTCTTTTGGGTTGTGTTGCTTGTTTTCCTTTTCCGCTCGTTTGCCTATGAGCCTTTCCGCATCCCCTCGGGCTCGATGCTTCCCACGCTACACATCGGTGACTTTATTCTTGTCAATAAATACGAGTACGGCATTCGCCTGCCCGTGATCAATAAAAAAGTCGTTGAGGTGGGCAGTCCTAAGCGAGGCGACATTTTGGTTTTTAGGCTCCCTATTGACCCATCGTTTGATTACATTAAGCGCGTTGTCGGAGTTCCTGGGGACACTGTCGAATACACCGATAAGATTCTTTATGTGAATGGTGTTGAGATGAAACGCACGGACCCCGTTGATTGGGTTGCCCCTGATACGATGCGAACATTAACAAAGACCATTGAAGACTTAGATGGCGTCAAGCACGAAACCGCCGTCGATGACCGTCGTCCAATGGGGTTACTTGGGCGCCCATACCCTTCGGGCTTTAAGGTGTGTCGCTATAAAGAAAATGGCTTTACCTGCCGCGTTCCTGCCAACAGTTACTTTGTGATGGGAGACAATCGCGACAACAGTGAAGATAGCCGCTATTGGGGTGTTGTTCCCGATGAAAATATTGTCGGGCGCGCCTTCTTTATTTGGGCGAACTTTAGCGATTTAACTCGCATCGGTTCGCTTCGTTAGAGAAAACGCTTCATAAGGAAAGCAAACGCATGTCTGCAAGAAAACTTCTTCCTGAAGACGTCTTAGAAAAGCGTATTGGCTATACGTTTAAGAATAAGAACCTTCTTTCGCGCGCATTAACGCATCGTAGCTTTAGTGCCAACCACAATGAAAGGCTCGAATTTCTTGGGGATTCGGTTTTAAATTGTGCGATTGGGCACAGTTTGTTTTTGCGCAAAGATCACTTTAACGAAGGTGTGCTCTCTCGCGTAAGAGCCAATTTCGTTTGCGAAAAAACGCTCGATGAAATCGCACGAGCCATCGACATTAGTTCCTTTATCCGCTTAGGAGAAGGGGAACTGCGCACAGGAGGCGCGACACGCCCCTCGATTATTGCCGATGCGTGCGAAGCGCTTTTTGGTGCGATCTTTTTGGATTCGAATTTCGAAGAAGCCGAGCGCGTGATTCTGAAACTTTATGAGCCGATTCTTGCTAATGGCGCAATGGCTCCAGAGCGCCTTGGGAAAGACGCGAAAACCCGATTGCAAGAGGCGCTTCAAGCGCGGCACTTGGGGCTACCCGATTACCGCATTGTCGATAGCGAAGGAGCTGCGCACGCCTTAACTTTCCGCTGTGCCTGCCGGATCGATCACTACGATATTTGTGAGTATGGCTCAGGGACAAGCAGGAGAGCTGCCGAGCAGGTGGCGGCAGAAAAGGCTCTTACGGCACTTGAGAAAATTTTTAAGAGCGAAAAGTGAATCAGAAATACGAACGGTTTCGTTGTGGTTATGTCGCGGTTGTCGGGCGACCCAATGTCGGCAAATCCACGCTCGTTAATGCCATCGTTGGAGAAAAGGTTTCGATTACATCGAAAAAGCCTCAGACAACGCGTGACCGCATCTTAGGGATCGTCACCTATGACGATGCGCAGATTGTCTTTATGGACACGCCTGGCTTTCAGGTGCGGCATAGCTCTGAGCTCTTACGGCGTATGAATCGCTCGGTGAGGAATGCCTTAGCTGACGTGGATGTCGTCCTTTTTGTGATCGATGCCAATACCTGGAAACCAGAAGACGAAGAAATCCTGCGTCTCTTTCCGAAAGAAGCGAAAAACATCGTCTTGGTTTTAAATAAGCTCGATACCGTACCGAATAAAAAAGAGCTCTTACCGTTTGCAAAGAAACTCTCCGAAAAATTTAACTTTATCGAGATGCTGCCTGTGTCAGCGCGAAGCGGCCGAGGGCTTGATGAATTAGTCGACGTTATCAAGAAACTTTTGCCTGAATCGATGCCGTATTTTGCACCAGACCTTTATACGGATAAGTCCCCGCGCTTTTTAGCCGCAGAAACGATTCGAGAAAAGGCCTTTCGCCTTTTAGGCGATGAACTACCCTATGGGGTGGCGGTTAGCATTGACAATTGGGATGAAACCGAAGAACAAGCCGAAATTATCGCGACCCTTTATGTCAATCGCGAAAGCCACAAATCGATTGTCATTGGAGAAAAGGGCGCGAAGTTGCGCGAGATTTCACGCTTAGCGCGCATTGATCTTCAACTCTTACTGCAAAAGCGCGTTTACTTGGAAGTTTGGGTGCGCGTCAGACGTGGCTGGAACGACGATGTGCGGGCACTAAAGAGCTTAGGCTATGAGTAAAGGGGCCGCTCTTGAGAAAAACGAGCCCATTGAGGTGCTCGCTCTTGACGCTTTAGGTCGCACGACAAAAAGCGTAGTAAGCCCTTTTATAAGCGCACGTGAAGAACCTGCCTTTGTGTTAACAACGTGGCCTTGGCGTGAAACAAGCTTGATTGTTTCGCTATTTACAAAGCACCATGGGCGAGTCACAGTGGTCGCTCGCGGCGCCAAGCGCCCTTCTGGGCGCTTTCGGGGGCTTTTGGACGCGTTTTCTCCGCTTCTTGTGAATTTCTCGGGAAAGGCGGAAGTGAAAACCCTATCTTCAGCGCGTTGGATTGGAGGCTTGGCTCCCTTAACCGGTGAGGGTCTCTTAACGGGCTTTTACTTAAATGAGTTAATTTTTCGACTGCTTCCGGCTGAGAGCGCCGCCCCTGAGCTTTTTGATGCCTACACAAGGACACTCTCAACTATTGCGCGAGGCGTATATGAAGAAACCGAGCGCGCGATGCGCGAGTTCGAGGTCGATTTATTGCGACTTTGTGGTTGGGGGCAGCAACTAGAGGATTTTGAAGAAGCGTTTCCTGGGTGCGTACGAGAGGGTGAAATTTTGGATGCGAGGTTTACGCAATTGCATCCAGAAGAGGCAATCTTTGATGCCTCGTGCGTGAGAGCGGTCATGTGCCGCGACTTCACCGATGCCAATGTGCTTAAAGGCGCACGAGAAATACTGCGAAGCATTTTGGAGTTTTACGCACGGTCAGGAAAAACCTTAGCTTCGCGCGAGACGCTTGCGAAGTGGCGCCAATTTCGAATCGAGAAAGAAAATGAAGGGTCTGATTGTTAGTGATGTTGCGGGTTTATCGTTAACGGAAGTGGAAAAAGAGCGTCTTGCACACCCCTTATTTGGGATGGTGATTCTTTTTACGCGCAATTTCGAAAATTGCGAGCAACTAAAAGACCTTTGTCGCGAGATCCACAGCGTCAATAGCAATCTCTTAATTGGCGTTGATCACGAAGGAGGGCGCGTGCAGCGGTTTCGCGCAGGATTTACGGAAATTCCTGCGATGCATCGCTTCGGCGCCCTTTATGTCAGCAATCGCGCGAAAGCCAAAAGAGCTATTCGCGCAGCGGCTTTTGTGATGGCCTCTGAACTTCGGGAATGTGGCGTTGATTTTACGTTTGCGCCAGTACTCGATTTGGATTGGGGTAAAAGCGCGATTATCGGAGAAAGAAGTTTTTCCATTGACCCCGAGGCAGTAGCCGACTTGGCGCAAAGCGCTTGCGAGGGGTTAGCCGACGCTGGGATGGCCAATTGCGCCAAGCACTTTCCTGGTCACGGCTTTGCCGCAGCAGATAGCCACGTAAGTCTCCCCGTTGATGAACGCAAAGCCCAAGAGATTCTCACAAAAGACGTTGCCCCTTATCGGACTCTCGCGAAGACTCTCACGAGCGCAATGACGGCGCACGTGCTTTACCCAGCGCTCGATTCGGAGCCCGCGTCTTTTTCTTACAAAATTGCCACAGAAATCTTGCGAGAGGCTGTGGGTTTTGAAGGCCTACTTTTTTCCGATGACCTTTCGATGGGGGGCGCAAAGAGCGCGGGATCGATTTTAGAGCGCGCCAAAAAAGCGCTTGCCGCAGGGTGCGACTCTTTGATTGTGTGTAATGATGTGAGTTCCACCGACGAGCTTTTAGAGCATTTAACGTGGGAAGCGACTCCCTTATTTCAAAAAAGAGCCTCAGGCATTCGCCCCAAAGCCACACATTTCCCGTGGGAGACGATTCGCACAACGCAGCAGTACGCGAAGGCTCTCGAGATTCTTCGCGTTGCGGTATAGTCCCTTTTCAAGGAACCTAGCGAGTTCTAAAGAACTCAGGTGGGTTTTGCGCTCGGGCTAGATACAAAAAAAAGATGGAATAACGCCATGGTTATCGAATCGCTACTTGATACCGATCTCTATAAGTTCACGATGATGCAAAGCGTGTTGCATCAGTTCCCAGGAGCGAAGGTCACGTATAAATTTAAGTGTCGCACGCCTGGCGTTGACCTTTCGCCTCTTGCCGGTCAACTGCGTAGCGAAATCGAACACCTCTGTTCCTTGCGATGCTCCGATGAAGATTTGGCCTACCTCTCGACATTACGATTTCTTAAAAGCGATTTCATCGATTTCTTAAGCGTTTTCCATTTAAAGACAAAATACGTCAAAGTTGAAAAAACAGATCAAAGCGATTGCGGGTTAGCGATTACTGTCGCAGGTCCCTGGCTACACACGATTCTTTTTGAAATCCCGATTCTGGCAATCGTTAGCGAGCTCTACTACAAGCGGCTTGGTATCGAGGTGCCTCGCGAAGAAGGGCACAAGAGATTAAGAGAAAAGATTAACCTCATTCTTAGTGAGCCACATTTCGAAGATTTCCGCTTAAGTGACTTTGGCACACGGCGCCGTTTCTCGCGCGACTGGCAAGCTGAGGTGATACAAACGCTAGTCAATGGTCTTCCGAGTTGCAACTTCACGGGAACAAGTAACGTTTTACTCGCGAAGCGCTTTAATTTGATTCCGATGGGAACGATGGCTCACGAATACTTGCAGGCGGCTCAAGCCTTGGGGCCACGTTTACGCGATAGCCAGCGTTTTGCCTTTGAATCTTGGGCCAAAGAATATCGTGGCGACTTGGGGATTGCCTTAAGCGATGTCTATGGGTTAAAGCCCTTCTTACGCGACTTTGACATGTTCTTTTGTAAGCTTTTTGATGGCGTGCGTCACGATTCGGGTGACCCCTTCGCGTGGGGCGAGGCCATCATCGAGCACTATAAGAAAAATAAGTGTGACCCGAGAAGTAAGACACTGATTTTCTCGGATGCCTTAACGATTCCTTTGGCGCTTGACCTCTATCGCCGCTTCCGTGGCCGCATTAAATTGGGTTTTGGTATCGGGACGAATCTCACAAACGATGTGGGGGTCGAACCCTTAAATATCGTAATGAAGATGGTAAGCGCCAACGGTTGCGCCGTGGCGAAGATCTCCGACTCTCCTGGTAAAGGGATGTGTGAAGATCCCACGTACTTGGCCTATCTTCGTAAGGTTTTTGGTATCGAGGAGCCTAAGGCGTGAGAGCCATCAAAGGATTTCTACTCACTCTTGGCGCTGTTGCCCTTACGGTAAACGCTTTTGGGGCGACTTCTCGCGGTAACACAACAAACGAGAGTTACGTAAACGCTAAGCGCCTTTTAGATCACAACGTGTATTTTGATCACCGGGTAACGCTTTACTGCGAAGCTCCTTTTGATAAGCGCCGCAATATTACGTTACCTCGAGGATTCACGACGCCAAGCGATGCGAATCGTGCAAGGCGCGTCGAGTGGGAGCACGTTGTGCCTGCGGAAAACTTCGGGCGAGAATTTACGGAGTGGAAATTCGGGAGCTCCGCCTGCTTTGATAACGGAAGGAAGTTTCGCGGGAGAAACTGCGCTGAACGCGCTAATCGCGAATTTCGTTTGATGCACGCGGATATGTATAACCTTTTCCCATCGATTGGAGCCGTGAATAAACTGCGCTCGAACTACCCGTATACGGAATTCGGTCCTGGGGTGAGGCCAACCTTTGGCTCGTGCGAAATGAAGATTCGCCACAAAAAGGCAGAACCCCCAGAAGCTTCTCGAGGTGAAATCGCCCGAGCGGTGCTCTATATGAGTTGGGCCTATCCCGAGCGCGTGAAGTTAAAGAGCTCTTATATTGAACTCATGAAGCGCTGGAATACGCGCTACAAAGTCAGCGCTTGGGAGTGCTTAAGAGCCAAGCGCATTAAAGCGATTCAAGGTAACGCCAATCCCTTTACGGAAGAGGCGTGCAAAAGACGCACGAAATAAAAGCGAACTTATTCCTTATCTTTCGCCTCGATCTTCTTTTCAAGTTCAGCGATGGCTTTGGCCTGTTGCTTCACAAGTGAACTTAAGTGGGTAAGGGCCTCGGCGTACGGGTCTTTTTCTCCAGGTACTACTCCATAGGCATTAAAGCGCGCGTGAGTTTTCACAGTGTCTTTCTTTTCGTGTACGGGCCGTGCTGGAATACCCACCACTGTCGTGTTGGGTGCCACAGCCTTTACGACAACGGCATTGGCGCCAACAATCGCGTTATCTCCGACGGTAAAGGCACCAAGGACTTGGGCGCCAGCTCCCACAACAACATTTTTCCCGAGAGTGGGGTGCCGTTTCACGCCTCGGCCAAGAGACGTGCCACCTAAAGTCACACCGTGATAGATCGTGCAGTCATCTCCTACCTCAGCGGTTTCTCCAATGACAAGCCCTGAGCCATGGTCAATGAAAACGCGACGGCCAATTTTCGCTGCGGGGTGAATCTCAATCCCTGTTAAAAGGCGAGCCACTTCGCTTACAAAACGAGCCGTCACGTACCAGCCTTTTTTGTGTAGCCAGTGCGAGGCACGATGAATCAAGATGGCGTGAAATCCTGGGTAGCAAAGAGCAACTTCCAATTTACTTCTTGCCGCCGGATCTTTTTCGCAGATGGTTGCAAGGTCTTCGCGCGCGTTTTCAAAAAAGGCCATGGCACTCTCCTCTTATTTCAGAGCAAAAATCGGTGTCGAAAGATACCTTGCGCCCGTATCGGGCATCAAGGTAACGATGGTCTTACCCGCATTCTTGGGGTCCTTGGCTAAGCGAGTCGCCACAGCAAGCGCTGCCCCTGAACTGATACCGACTAAAACGCCTTCTGTGCGAGCGATTTCCTTTGTCGCCTCAAACGCTTCTTCGTTTGTTGCGGTTAAAAACGTATCAACGACACTGCGGTCTAAATTGTCAGGCACGAAGTTCGCGCCAATGCCTTGAATGCCGTGGGGACCTGCGTGCCCTTCGGTGATCAAGGGAGATGCGGCGGGTTCCACAGCAACGATTTCAATCGCGGGGTTCTTGGACTTTAGAAAACGCCCTGTGCCGCTTACGGTACCGCCCGTGCCGAAGGTCGCAACAAAGATATCAATCTTCCCATCGGTATCGGCCCAAATTTCAGGCCCTGTTGTGCGTTCGTGAATCGCGGGGTTGGCTGGGTTATCAAATTGGCTTGGAACAAAAACGTTGGGAATTGTCTTTTTGAGTTCTTCTGTTTTTTCGATGGTGCCTTTCATGCCTTTGGCGCCCGGCGTTAAAACAATCTCTGCGCCATAGGCAGCAATCAAAGCGCGGCGCTCAACACTCATCGTTTCAGGCATCACAAAAATGGCGCGATAACCCTTAGCGGCGGCAATCGCGGCCAATCCAATACCTGTGTTGCCGCTTGTGGGTTCAATGATTGTGGCACCAGGCTTTAAGACGCCACGGCGCTCGGCGTCTTCGATCATCGAGAAAGCGGCGCGGTCTTTTGTCGATCCCGTTGGGTTAAAGTATTCGAGCTTTGCGACAACGGCCGCTTTAAGTTCGTGTTTTGCTTCCCACCGTGCGAGACGCAAAAGAGGGGTTTTACCAATAAGCTCAGTGACATTTTGAGCGATTTTCATAGGATTTTTTCCTTTCATTTAAAAAATCGAATCCACAAAGTCTTCGCCGTAGCCCATATTTAAGAAAAAGCCTCGGTAAGACCAATGTGTCTCCGAGGCGTTTTTCGTGCTTAAAAGTTATCAGGGTTTCTAAAAGGAGAAAGGCAACACTTGCACGAGCCCACGAAGACGCGACTTGTGCATACAACAAAAGCGAACGCTCGCGAGCGCCGCGCTTTTAATCGTCTTTTTCTCAAAAGAGACCTTCACAGTCTTTATCCTTTTAAAAACTCCCGAAATTTTTAAGCTCGGGCTTTATTAACTTAGTTGTGAGTCTATGGCGTAATTCCCTTTAGTTCAATAAGGGAATTTAGGGAAATTGCGGCATTTTCTGAGAGAAAGTGCCTAGAGACCTAGGCCTCCTATCAAAAAAAGGGGAAAAAGTTTGCGCCTGAATCGATTCTGCGTGTACTCTGTTGCCATCACTTCGCCACAGAAGGCGAAAAACGATTTCTCAAAAACGCAAAGAGTTAGGTAAAAATTAAGAAATGAGCAACGATTGCTGTTTTTCTTATGTTGATACGCAGGTTCTAGACCCGCGCGAGGCCTCTTTGCTTTCTTCCCTTGTTAACGCAGCACTCGCAGTTGCAGCAGCCCTCGCCGCTGCAGCAGTCGCATGCGCAGCAGCAGCTCGATTCATCGAAGACTGTGTTCGCCAAAGAGTGCTTAAAAGACTAAAAGCATAACTTAAGGAAAGAACCAAAAGAACATAAGCCTTCGATGAAATCCATCGAGGGCTTTTTCGTTATTCCCACTTTCAATTACGCAATAGGGCAACAAAAATGACAAAAGAACATTTAAACGATTTTCCGATGATTCGACCCGTTCCATACATGGGTGTCATTTGGGTCAATCACAAAGCTGGAGAACTCGGTTACGTTCCTGGCGACCCGAACTGGTTTAATTTAGGTCAGGGTCAGCCTGAAGAAGGGGAATTAACGGGAGCTCCCGAGAGACTTCATCAGTTAGATCTTTCTCCGAAGGACTACGCCTACGGCCCTTGTGGCGGTCTCTTTGAATTGCGTAAGGCGGTTGCCGACATGTTAAATCGCCTCTACCGCAAAGGAAAACGTAGCCAGTATGGCCCGGAAAACGTGACAGTCGCCGCTGGCGGCCGCATTGCCCTTACGCGGTTGATGAGCATCCTAAGTCGCGACGCGAATGTTCTTATCCGTAATCCCGATTACACAGCCTACGAAGATCTCTTGAACTATCAACTCGAACACGTGAAGTTCTATTGCGAAAACACCACGGAAGAAAGCGGCTTCTCGATTACCCCCGAGCGCCTTCGCACTCTGACGAAAGAAAAAGGCGTAAATACTTTCCTTTTTTCCAATCCCTGCAACCCGTCGGGCGCTGTGATTGAAGGTGAAGAATTAAACGAATATTGCAAGGTCGCGAGAGAAGAGGGCCTTCTTCTGACAATCGATGAGTTTTACTCGCATTACCTTTATGAAAATAACAAAGAAGAGGGGCTGAGCGCGGCCCGTTACGTTGAAGATGTTGAGCGCGACCCCGTGGTGCTCATCGATGGCCTCACAAAAAATCAGCGGTATCCCGGCTTTCGTATTAGCTGGATTGTGGGACCGAGCCGCGTAATCGAAGCAATCAACCGCGCCGCGAGTGCGATCGATGGCGGAGCGAGTGTGACGATGCAGCGCTTGGCGATTGAAGCGCTTGAACCGAGTCGCTTTAAAGCCGAAACCCACGCGGTGCGCGAGACATTTGAAAAGAAGCGCGACTACGTTTTAAAGCGCCTAAAGGACATGGGCATTCGTGTGGCGATTGCCCCGAAAGGAACGTTTTATATTTGGGCCGATATTTCAGAATTGCCCGAGGCGATTAATCACTGCGACGCGTTTTGCTTAGAAGCGTTAAATCATCATGTCTTAACAGTCCCAGGGCGATTCTTTGATATTCGTCCCGATCGAACGAGGCCCGAAAGAGAACCTTTTGAGCACTGGATGCGGTTTTCTTTTGGCCCGAAACTCTCGATTCTCGAAAAGGGGTTAGACCAGATTGAAGCGATGATCGAAGAACATCGCACAATCGCGAAGGCGGCGTAAATATGTAAAATCGTTTGAAAACGCAAGAAAAAATTCCCACTTGGAGGGCCAAAGTTGCTATACTCGCGCCCTCCAATTTTTTATTCTGTTATCAACGACGTTTTATGAGTTTTGACTTTTCGACATTTGTCTTTTTACTCGTATTGATTTTCTTAAACGGGCTTTTCGCGATGAGTGAAATCGCGCTCGTGGCAAGCCGTAAGGCACGTTTGACGGTGCTTGCCGATGAGGGCGATGAGAGAGCCAAGACTGTGATGCAAATCCAGTCTGAGCCAACGCGAGCTTTTTCGACCATTCAAGTCGGCATTACCTCGATTGGAATTCTTTCGGGTATTGTCGGTGAATCGGCGTTAGCGCAGCCGATTACAGAGGTGCTTCTTCGCTTTGGACTTAATGCGGAAATTGCTCGTTACGCGGGACTCGCCGTTGTCGTCGTTTTAGTGACGTTCTTTTCGATTGTCTTGGGTGAATTGGTTCCCAAGAGATTAGGGCAAAGTTTCGCCGAATCGATTGCTTGTCGCATCGCTAAACCCCTCAAATTCTTTTCGTTTTTAATGGCCCCGTTTGTGAAACTCTTGGCGGTTTCAACCGAATGGGCATTAAAGCCCTTTGGACTTGAGAAAGCCAAAAAAGACGACATGACAGAAGAAGAAATTCATGCGCTTTTGGAAGAGGGTGAAGAAAGTGGCGCAATCGAAGAAAACGAAAGCGACATGGTAAAAAACGTTTTCGGACTCGACGACAGGTTGGCCGCTTCAGTGATGACGCCGCGGTGCGACATTGAATACATTGATTTGGATGACCCCATCGAAAAAAGTATCGCAACGATTCTTTCTTCTCCCCGCTCGCGCGTTGTGGTTGTGAAGGGGGGCTTCGATCACGTCTTAGGCTACTGCACCACACGTTCGATTTTGCGCCAAATTATCAATAAGACAAATTTGGATATCACGAAGTGCATCTCGCAGGCAATTTATGTGCCTGAGTCCATTACGGGTTTAGAGCTCTTAGAGCAATTTAAGGCAACGAATGCGGCACAGGCACTCGTTGTCGATGAGTACGGCGAAGTTGTGGGGTTAGTTACGCCGCGCGATTTGCTTGAAACCATTGCTGGCGAATTTAAGCCCGATGCCAACGATGAGCCAGAGGCGCTTTCGCGTCCCGATGGCTCTTGGGTTTTAGACGGAACAATTGCCGTTCCTGAATTAAAAGATGAATTGGAAATTGATGAACTTCCTGAAGAAGAAAGTGCGCACTACAACACCTTAGCCGGGATGCTCATGCTTCTTTTGGAAAGAGTCCCACGGCTTGGTGACGTTGTTTTCTGGGGCGGCTGGCGCTTTGAAGTGACATCGATGCAGGGACTACACATCGATAAAGTCGTTGCCAAACGCATGACTCCTGAGGCAAATTCTTCATCTGCGTCAAAAAAACAAGATTAGTCAAAAAGGACTAGAGGAAAAATAGATTCTTTTCAGTACAATGGTACTGTTGTCTAACGGGATCATTCGCAAATGAACACAGAAATCATCGACAGTCGGTTCAAAAAAATCGTTATCGGTAAGTCCACGATTACAAAGTCTGCGCTTGCGGAAGCCGTGATGGCACGTCTGCTTTGCACGTATGACGATGCAGTCGAAATTGTGGATGCCATTTTTGACGAAATGCTTGAATCTATGGAGCAGGGCCGTAGTTTGAAATTGTCAAACTTCGGAACTTTTGAATTGCGCGATAAGAAGGCAAGACCCGGGAGAAATCCCCGCACGCTTGTCGATCATGAGATTCGCGCACGTCGCGTTGTCATCTTTACGCCCTCGCCCTTGATGCGTGAAGCGACTAAAGAGCTCGTTGAACGCGTTAGAAAAGCGCACGAAGCCAAAGAAGCGGCTCAGGCTTAAAAAGAATTGATTTGCTGTCATTTTGTTTTTCGGTAGGGAAATTTTCCCTACCTTTTTTTTCACAATTTTTAGCTCAACGTGTAGGCGTAACGGCGAAGCGCTGGGCTAATTTCATCTAGCATCGGAAGCGTTTTTTCCGTAAAGAGTTTTCTCATCGACGTGGCTAACCACGCAATCGTTTCTGAGTAATCTTCGCGCCCTAAAACCCACATACGGCGTACGACGCGATCTTTCCCTGGAATTGGGGACCAATTAACAGTCTTCGCAAAAGCGCCTCCGCACCAAAGATTCGTTGGCGTAATGATTGACCAGCCATGGACTTGATTGACTAAACCGGTGACACAGTAACTTGAACTTGTTTGAATGACGGTGCGAGGCTTAATGTTTGTCGCACGTAAAAAGCGAAAGGCATTGGCTTGGTCAACACTATCTTTCGTGTAGGTAACAAAGGGGTGTTCTTGGGCGAGCTTTTCAATGTCAGCAAGTGATTTGGGCTTTGGTAGATCTTGAGCAGTGACCAAAAGATAGTGCTCTTCATAAAGGGGATATCGCTTCCACTTGGATTCGTTTAAGAGCCCCTCGGAATACACACAGATATCCAGCTCGCCTTCTTTCAATTGCTCGGAAAGAAAGCAGTTGAGATTGGATTCCGTTTTAAGCTGCTTTACGCGATTTTGTAGCGCTCCAATGAGCCACGGGGCGACGGTTGCGGTGATGGTTTCGCCTAAACCAATACGTAGACTTGGGCGGGCAAAATTTGTTTCAGAAAACCGCTCTCGCAAACCGCGAAGGGATTGGACGATGGGTTCACTTTCACGCAAAAGCGCCTCTCCTGTTGGCGTTAAACGCAAGGGCCTTCTGTCACGCAAAAAGAGCGGCTCATTGAGATTTTTCTCTAGGCGTTCAATGGCGTGAGAGACCGCTGAGGTCGTAAGTCCAAGCTTTGTTGCTGCTCGGCTTAAATGTTCCTGCTCGCAGACAACACAGAAAATCTCAAGCAAATCCGAATCAATAGGGTGACGCATTCGAGTCTCCAAAAATAGC
>CAVEMY010000023.1:0-20875 GCA_963617005.1 Parabacteroides distasonis
GACGCATACGGGGCCATCGCTGCCGCGGGTTTACACACACCAAAAAGCGGGAAAAGCACCATCGGCAAAAGGGATGTGACAGCAATAGGGGCCGATTCAAAGCACCACCAAATAGCCATCCAAACAAGAACGCCTAAACAGGCACGACCTGCTGGCGAAAACTGCGCAATCGAACCGTCTGCTGTGACATAGGTCGATGGCATCAGTAAAAAGATTAGTAAGCAAAGCAGTGGTCCCGCAATAAGCGAACCATAGCGCAATAGCGCCTGCCTACTCGACATGGATTCAGACACCTCACTCTCCTTAGAAGTCCCATAAAGCTGAGTAGCTTTGGGTTATTGTTTTTATTGGCCTCGCGTTGCACGAGGTAGTGAGGATTTTAATAAGAGAGGTCTTGTAAACCCTTAAGAAAAAGCGCAAGACCCCTCGTAGATTACTTAGCGGATTTATGTAGATTGCGTAAATATCTTAGGGTCGTTTTACTTGTCCGTTCGACCAGTGTAACGCCCTAAACTATCGTAATGACGACCATTATCGTCTTCTCTACCTGTGTAGCGACCTAGACTGTCGTAACTACGTCCATTGTCATCGGTGCGTCCCGTATAGCGTCCCAAGCTATCGTACTGACGGCCATTGTCGTCTTCTCGACCGATATAACGACCCAAAGAATCGTATTGACGACCATTGGCGTCTTCTCGACCAATGTAGCGGCCTAAATTATCGTAACTACGACCGTTTTCATCGGTGCGACCCGTATAGCGCCCCAAAGAATCGTAATGACGCCCAACGTCGGCGGCTATAGCAGCGCTCGTTAGGACGCTTGCAGTTAATGCGAACGCTAAAAGCAATGCTTTGGCTTTCATCTGTGTCTCCCCCTAAAAAGTTGGCTTAGTCTTCTAAGCTAGAACGAATCTTTTCTTTTGTATTTTTCCATCCCTTCTTTACAGCACTCTTGGCGTCCTTGGATTTGGACTTTGTCGCGTCCCACGCGTCTGAAGCCTTATCTTTTGTGGCATCCCAAGCGTCCTCCGCTGAGTCCCCGACCTTATCCTTTGCCTTCTTGGAAGCTTTCTTTGTCGCATCCCATGCGTCGCCTGCTTTATCCTTTGTGGCGTCCCACGCATCACCTGCTTTGTCTTTCGTGGCATCCCACGTGTCGCCAGCCTTTTCTTTTGTGGCATTCCAAGCGCTTGAGGAATCATTTTTAACGGCAGTGCCTAAATTAGAGAGAGCCTCTGCGGTTTCTGATTTCGAAAAGACGCTTCCCGAAGTAAGTAACCCTAGCCCTAAGAGGCCAACTAAAACCCCAATTGTGCTGCGTTTCATTGTTCTTTGCCCTCCATTGTTAAAAGGCATTGTGCCCTAATCCTCTGTTAGGTTTGGTAAAGATTTGCGACAGTCTCTTTACCACCAATTCACTTTACCCCAACTGAGGCTAATCGTTGAGCTATTTTCCGTTGTTCTTCCGACGGCTAAGAAAATTGATCCAATCAAAGTGTCGGCCCCAAGATAAACGCTTCCCGCTCCAAGCCAGCGGTTTCCATTGTGTGTCCAAGCTTTGCCGCCTTCGTTATAAAGACGAGCGCCTTCAGCAGTGACCCCCAAGTACACTGGGAATGGGGCAGGAAGAATGTCGTTAACCGAGCGTGAAAGATGCACGGCGCCAGAAATAATCTTCTGACCTAAATAGCGATCGTGAGGGGCACCTGTTAAAGAGAAGATTCCCCCTTTGGTGTAGTACTCGTTACGAATGGCTTTTCCGGCAAATCCTGAAGCAACCACCGTCCAATCCTTTGTAATGGCCCACGGGATAATGCCTGCAATTTCGTAGAAGCGATCGTGATGGTTATTGAGCATCACACCAAAGCGCCCGGCGAGTTTCGCACCACTCTTTGGAAAGTCCACATCGTCCAAAGTGTCATAGGCGAACTCAACGGCAGCAAAGCCATCACGCGTACTGTTGATGCTTCTTGTGCTACCACGACGCGCTCTAAAGGACGTGCGTTTACCGCCAATGGTGGCGGCAATACGTGCGGAGCGTGCCACCTCAAATCCCAAATCAAGACCAACCTCGGAACTCACGCGACGCATCTGAGACAAAATATGATCGCCCGAACTTGCTGAATACACATCAAAGAAGCGATGTTCGTAGCCAGCATACGGGCGAAGGAACCAGGGGCTACCTGCGCCAAGCGGCTGGAAGAACTCCGTGAATATATAGCGCCTATTTCCAAACTGGGCTTGTATGTTCCACTCGCCGCCCCATTTATTTAGGGCTCCTAGCGCGTAGGAACCAACGATGCTGTAGCGGGCTTCGTTTACAAAGTCTGTTTGAAGTGTTGCACCAAGCTTTATCACAGACTGTCCCCACTCCCATTCGTGCGGCTCAAGAATAAGAACGTCACCGTATTCGCCGTGATCGAAGCGATACGAAATCTTTTCAAAGCGATCTGTTCCCCAGAGTCGCCTTACGCCCTGCTCAACGTCTTCGGTATTTACGGGCTTTGAGATATCGATATCGGCGGCATTGATGATGCTTTCTGTGGAAATCTCGCGATTGCCTTTAACAACAATCTTCTCAACATGGTGCTCGTGAATGGGTTGTAAGCGAGCCTTACGGGTTTGGTGCCAGGCGTCAAAGCTCCAATCGCTTACCCTGAATTCTTTTAATTTTTCCCTGTTCTCCATGACGGCGTTGTAGCCTGCGTCAATAATGTCTTTGGCTTTGTCAAAGTCTCTTGCGCTGTAGTCTTTTAAGTCAGGAACAATTAAGACGTCTTCTTTGCTAATGCTCTTTAAAGAACGCTCGACATTTTGTTCCGTGAGGATATTGACAACCTGAGACATGATGCCAGGAATGCTTTTGAGGCCATCGGCTCCCGAAAGAGGCGTTCCCACATTGATGACGATGAGGCGCTTGGCTCCCATGTGGCGTGCTTCTTCGACAGGGAGGTTATCCACCAAACACCCGTCACAAAGGTACATCCCTTTGTATTGCACGGGATTAAAGGCCCCGGGAACCGACATCGAGGCAAGCATCGCTTCCGATAAAGGAATGCCTTCAGATAAAACGACACGCTTTCCCGTTAAGAGATCCGTGGATATCGCTCGAAAGGGAATCGAGAGATCGGCAAAGTTCTTTACCTTATCGGTAAAGCTCATATTGCGATTTAAAAAGAGCGAGAGTTCATTGGAAGGGATGAGACCTCCTGGCGCTTTTAACCCATCTTTGGTAAGCCCGAGACGGACATTGCGCCCCAATCCTGCGTCATCGTCTAGTTTGGCGCGCCACTTCAGTTCTCGCCTTTCTGGTCGCGGCGAAAACATCCGGTTCCAATTAATGGCAAGCGTAATCTCTTCGATTTCTGAGGCTTTGTAGCCAGCGGCGTATCCACCACCCACAAGAGCTCCCATACTCGTCGCTGTAATGCAGTCGACAGGAATAGAAAGCTCTTCAAGTGCTTTTAAAACGCCGATGTGCGCCAGGCCTCGAGCACCCCCTCCCGAGAGAACAAGACCCGTGATTGGTCGGGATAAAACGCTTTCGGAAAAAACCACACCCGCAAGAAAAATGGCTGAGAAAAAAGTGAACAACCTCGTAACTTTTCGCCGCATGGTTTTTTCCTTTCTTGGCTTTTTACCGTGTTTCTCGAAACTACATCGCTAGGGCTTTTGCCTCTTTTCTTTCGTTTCGCAGTGATGCACGTGTGAGGTTAGCAAGTTTTTCTGCGATAGCCTCACTTAGAGCACCTCGCCTCATTCTCCAACCCCAGGAACCTGTGGCATCTCCTGGCCGATTCATACGCGCCTCAGAGCCAAGACCCAAAACATCTTGCGCCAAAGTGATGGCATAGCGAGCCCTTGAATGGAAAACGGCAGCGATGACTGCGTCAGGAATCGATTCGGGTCGCCCTAAGAAATCGAAAACTCGCGCCTTTGTTTTCTCATCCAAGCTCTCAAACCAACCGCAAATCGTGTCATTGTCGTGCGTTCCTGGGTAGTAGGCGGCGTTTTCAACGACATTCCCTGGTAAGTGTGGGTTCTCACTTTTCCCATCAAAGGCAAACTGCAAAACACGCATCCCAGGAAAATCGAGTGCTTCTCTTAACTTGTCGACCTCTTTGGTGATAATGCCGAGGTCTTCCGCGATAAAGGATAAGTGCGGAGCACTTTCTTTTACGGCATCAAAGAGTTCTTTCCCAGGACCCTTTTCCCAATGACCATCAAGGGCCGTTTCACTTTCTGCAGGCACGGACCAGAACGACTCAAAGCCTCTAAAGTGATCGATGCGAAGCACGTCATAAAGCGTAGCGGCTCTTGCAATGCGCGCTTTCCACCACGCGTAGCCACTTTCTTTGTGTGCCTTCCAATCGTACAAGGGATTGCCCCAGAGTTGCCCTGTGGGACTAAAGTAGTCGGGAGGAACACCCGCGACGACTTCGGGGTTCCCCGCTTTATCCAAAACGAAAAGCTCACGATGTGCCCACACATCCGCGCTATTGGGAGAAACAAAAATTGGCAAGTCTCCCAAAAGGCGAACACCACGCGCGTGGGCGTAATCCTTTAAGGCCTTTAGTTGCTCGGCAAAGACCCACTGCGTAAAGCGCCAGAAATTGATGCGTGTAGCTAAACGAATTTCAGCTTTCTCTAAAGCATCTTTGTCGCGATCGCGTAATTTCTCGGGCCACTCTTGCCATTTCGTTCGACCAAAGGACTCTTGCTCAGAAGCGATTGCGCGAAAAAGCGCATAGTCATTGAGCCAAGCGGCCTCTTTTTCGATAAAAGTACGATACGACTCCGGGAGAACTTTTTGGCTAAAAAAGCGCGAAGCAGCGCGTTCAAGGAGTTTCATCTTCCAAGAAGAAACAGCCGTAAAGTCGACACGGTCTTCAGAAAAATGTGGCGTTTCTTTTAATTCAGAAAGAACGCTGTAGCCTTTGAGTGCCAAGTCTTCGAAATCAATAAAGAGTTCATTTCCTGCAAAAACTGAGGCTCCCATATAAGGAGAATTTCCTTCTCCTGTCACCGTTAAAGGTAGGACTTGCCACAAGCTTTGATGCGCCGCCTTTAACCAATCCACAAAGCTTCGCGCCTCGCGACCAAAATCGCCAGAACCGAAAACACTCGGTAGCGACGTGACGTGCAAAAGAACACCACTTTCTCTTGGGAATCCTCGCAAGGTTTCTGTGAAAACCAAAACCGCAGGTTCTGTAAGCGTTATGGTTTTCTGAGTAGCCGTTGGCGTAGTAACTTCAACTTCATCGCTACGAAGAATTTGAGACCAGTGCCCATCGGGCAAGGTGATTTCCTCGGGGTGTCCGCCTCGATAAAAGTAAATAAGAAGCCTTTCAGCTGCATCACTTCTACCAAAAAGAGCCCCTAAGGTGTCTGCGCCCCTATCCCACTCGTCGTGGCGCATCTCGCGGCCTTGACTATTGAGCCAAACAACGTCGCGTATACCGCTCACGCTATCGCCTGTAAGCCACGCCGTTGACCTTAATTGCGGATAGGCGCTGCGAATCTCGGAGATCTTCGCAATAAACGCTCTTTCGTCATCGGATTTACTGATACCCCAATCGATCCACGTTGTCGTGTTATCTTGGCAATAGGCGTTATTGTTTCCTTCTTGGGTGTGCGAGATTTCATCGCCCCCAAGTAGCATTGGAGTGCCTTGCGAAAAGAAGAGGCTGGCTAAAAGCGCACGACGCAGTAATTTTCTACGACGCACGATATCGACGTTTCCTGTTTCGCCTTCGACGCCACAGTTCACGCTGAAATTGCGGTCGGTACCATCACGATTGGCTTCACCGTTGGCGTCATTGTGTTTTCCCGCATAGCTCACAAGATCGGCTAACGTAAAGCCGTCGTGGGCTGTGATGAAATTCAAACTCGCTTGTGGGGCGCGTCCTGCGTAACGGAAAATTTCGCTTGAGGCACAAAGCCGTTGCGCGAGAGCTCCGACGCCAACTGAGTGCGTAAGCCAAAAGGCCCGCATATCATCACGGAACCTATCGTTCCATTCGCTAAAGGGAGCGCCAAACCGTCCTAAGCGATACCCGTCAGGACCAATATCCCAAGGCTCAGCAATGAGTTTTACGCCGCGTAAAACAGGATCGGCTTTGATTCTCTCAAGAAAAGCGCTTTCCCGCGTTAGGGTTGATGCAAGGTCAAATCGGAACCCGTCGACATGCATCGCGCAAACCCAGTAGCGCAAAGAATCCAAAACGAGGTCAAGGGCGGCTGGGTGCGAGAGATTGAATGTATTCCCGCAGCCTGTGAAATTCACATATAGATTCGGGTCATCCTCGCGGACCTTGTAGTAGACGCTATTGTCGATACCACGAAAACTTAATGTGGGACCCGTTTCATCGGTCTCTGCCGTGTGGTTGTAGACCACATCGAGAATCACTTCGATGCCTGCGGCATGAAGTTTCTTGACCATACTGCGGAATTCATCGGCTGCCGCTTCTTTATTTTTCGCGTAACGGCGCGTCGGAGCGAAAAATCCCACCGGGTTATAGCCCCAGAAGTTTTTTAGGCCCTTTGCAATTAAGCGATCCTCATCGATAAATTCAAAAATGGGAAGAAGTTGAAGTGCGGTAACGCCCAAGGACTTTATGTGAGAAATAAACGCCTCACTGGCGAGTCCCGCGTAAGTGCCCCGTTCAGAGTCCGCAATTTCAAAATTAAGCTTTGTTGCGCCCTTAACGTGCGCCTCATAGAAAACGGTTTTCTCGATTGGGATTTGAGGCGAGACGTCTCCCTCCCAATGAAAAGCGTCTTTTTGAGGAATGACACTAAAGAGCCCTGCAGCGCCAATCTTTGAATTTTTGTCGTAGCTCCCAGCGTAGCTTCGAGCATAAGGGTCAAGTAAAAGAGAGTCGCTTTCTTTCGCGCCCCAAGAACCATCGCTTTTTACGCGATAGCCGTAGCGCATCCCGGGCTCTACGCCATCGATGCGCACGCGCCAAAGATTTCCCTCTCTTTGAAGAGAGAAAAGCTTTGACTCGGCTCCAAAAAAGATTTCAACTGCAACACTTTGTGCGTGTTCGCTATAAAGAACAAAATCAGCCCCGGTTTCATCGACAAAGAGACCGGGGTGATTTTTATCGCACGTTTTTTGAATCAAACTTTCTAACGATGCCATTTGAGATACACCGTCGCAAGAGGCGGCAATGTGAGATTAATCGACTGCTCGCGACCGTGGGCGGGAACGGGTTCGGAATCCACGGCTGCGAATTCTGAGGTTCCCACGTTGCTACCCCAATAGTAAGAACTATCGGTATTTAGAATTTCGCGATAGGTTCCAACCTTCGGAACCCCAATACGGTAGTTGTGACGGACAACGGGCGTGAAATTGGAAATACAAATCACAAATTCGTCACCCGATACACCCCAACGCGCAAAGGCAATCACAGAGTTGTCTTTATCGTCCACATCGAGCCAATCAAAGCCACCGTACTCGCAATCTTTCTCGTAAAGCGCCGGGTTGGCCTTTAAGACGCTATTTAAATCGGCAACAAGCTTTTGAACGCCCTTGTGGCTTTCGTACTGCAAAAGATACCAATCGAGCTCTCCGTTATCGTTCCACTCGTGGCGTTGGGCAAATTCGCCTCCCATAAATAGAAGTTTCTTTCCCGGGTAGGCCCACATAAAGCCGTAGAAGGCACGAAGATTCGCGAACTTTTGCCAGTCATCTCCCGACATCTTCTCCAAGAGCGACCCTTTCCCGTGCACAACCTCATCGTGCGAGAGCGGCAAAATAAAGTTTTCTGAGTAAGCGTACAAAAGTCCGAAGGTCAATTCGTTGTGATGCCAACGACGGTAAACCGGGTCTTCATGCATATAACTTAAGACGTCATGCATCCAGCCCATGTTCCACTTGTAATGGAACCCCAATCCTCCCATCGAAGGCGGACGAGAGACCATCGGCCAAGCCGTGGACTCTTCTGCGAAAGTAGCGACCTTAGGTTCTTCTGCCCCGAGCGTTTCATTGACGCGCCGCAAGAAATCAATCGATTCGAGATTTTCACGACCCCCGTAAATGTTCGGAATCCACTCGCCGTCTTTACGCGAATAGTCGCGATAAAGCATCGAAGCCACAGCATCTACGCGCAATCCGTCAACGCCATACACTTCAGCCCAAAATAGTGCGTTACCCACAAGGTATTCGAGCACTTCACGGCGACCGAGGTTATAGATATAGGTTCCCCAGTCTTTGTGTTCGCCTTCCTTGGGATCGGCGTGCTCGTAAAGCGGTTCGCCTACAAAGCGAGCAAGTCCGTGGTCATCCTTGGGAAAGTGCGCTGGCACCCAGTCGACAATCACACCAATGCCGGCTTCGTGACAGGCATTCACGAAATGCACAAAACCTTCTGGCGCACCAAAGCGAGAGGTTGGCGCATAAAGCCCTAAAGCTTGATAGCCCCACGAGCCATCAAAGGGGTGTTCGCTTACGGGAAGGAGTTCAACATGGGTAAATCCCATCTCTTTTACGTAGCTCACAAGATTTTCCGCAAGCTCTTCCCAGTTATAAAAGAAGCGTTCATTGGGGTGCCGCTTCCAACTTCCCAAATGCACCTCATAGATACTCATGGGCTTATTAAAGCCATTGATATCGTCGACTTTCACAGCTGCGGGGCTCTTGGGCAAATCGGCAACAATGGAGGCCGTCCCCGGGCGCAATTCCATACGGAAGGCGTAAGGGTCTGCCTTTAGGGGAAGGTGATCGCCAGCAGCGGAAATGATGTCGTACTTATAGCAGTCTCCGGCTTTGGCGCCTGGTAAAAAGATTTCCCAAACGCCAGAATTCCCACGAAGACGCATCGGAGCGCGACGCGCATCCCAACTATTAAAGTCTCCTACAACGCTTACGCGGCGAGCCCCTGGCGCCCACACAGCAAAAGTAACGCCTTTGACACCACCAATTTCTGTGGGGTGTGCACCAAACCAATTCCAAGGGCGTAAGTGCGTCCCTTCAGAAAGAAGCCACAAGTCATCCTCAGGAATAATGGTCCCGAAGCGATACGGGTCATCGGTGATTTGAACAGCCGACCCCCAATCAATGCGTAACTTATAAGAAATGCTCTTTTTCGCGCCCATTCGCGCTTCAAAGTAGCCTGGGACGAGTTCCTTAAACGTAGCAATCGGCTTTAACGTTTTCGGATCGACCGCGGTCACAGCCTTCGCGTTTGGGAGTACCGCACGCACAAACCACGTGCGTTTGACGCGATGTGGGCCCAATGCAGCAAACGCGTCTCCGTGTTCGGCTCGCAAGAGGGCATCCACTTCAGAGCGCTCTAGTGTCATGACTTGCTTCATAAAAATCCCCTCTTGATAAATTACTTACGTAAATACTTTTCCATGTTCCAGGTGCCGCAGGCATAGTCGCGAATTGTGCGATCTGAGCTAAACGGTCCCATACCCGCGATATTCAAAAGCGCTTTCTTTGCCCAAGCCATCGGATCGGCATAAAGAGCTTCAGCCTTCGCTTGCGCATCGATGTAACTGGCGTAGTCGGCTAAGAGCATGTAGTAATCGCCGTGATCGATCAGCACGGAGAAGATATCGACATAACGATCTCTTTGTTCAGGGGAGAAGTAGCCGTTACGAATCATGTCTAAGACGCGGCGAAGCCGTGCGTCATTTTCATAGAGACTACGCGAGTTGTAGCCCTCACGACGCAACTTCTCGATTTGAGCGGCCGTGTTGCCGAAGATAAACATGTTGTCCGCACCGACACTGTCGCGCATTTCGATAGTGGCACCGTCTTCGGTACCAATCGTTAAGGCGCCGTTTAACGCAAGCTTCATGTTGCCTGTGCCCGAGGCTTCCGTACCAGCCGTTGAAATCTGCTCGGAAAGGTCGGCGGCTGGAATAATCACTTCAGCCGAAGACACACTGTAATTGGGAACAAAGGCGACCTTCAAACGGCCCTTCACAGCAGGATCGGAATTAATGGTCTTGGCGACATCGTTAATTAAACGAATAATCAATTTGGCCATGTAGTAAGAAGAGGCGGCCTTCCCTGAGAAAAGGACGTTACGCGGTTGATGCGGGCGACCGTCTTTCATTTCGTTATAAAGCGTAATCACGTGAAGGACGTTTAGGAGCTGACGCTTGTATTCGTGAATTCTTTTCACTTGAACGTCAGTTAAGCTTGCCGGATTAAATTCCACGCCCGTTGTCTTACGCACGAGTTCAGCAAGGCGCTCCTTGTTGGCTTTCTTCACTTCTAAGAACTCTTCACAAAGCGCTTTACCCTTACTGCTATTTAGGATAGGACGAAGACCAGAAAGCTTTTCTAAGTGATAACGCCAGTCGCCACCGATGTACTTATCAAGCAATGCCGCAAGCTCAGGATTGGCTTGCGCTAACCAACGACGCTGCGTAATGCCGTTTGTCTTATTGTCAAAGCGGTCGGGAAAGACCTTCGCAAAGCCTGCGAAGATGGTCTTAACCATCAAATTCGAGTGCAATTTCGAGACGCCGTTAACCTTGTGGCTAGCCACAATGCTCAAGTGCGACATACGAACGCGTTTACTTTCTTCGGTGTAATTGCCATCGTCGATTAACGAGACGCTACGCACGAGATTAATGTCGCCAGGGAACTCTTTACGGACACGATCCAAGAACTCGGCGTTAATGCGATAGATGATATCCAAGTGACGCGGCAACAAGCTCTTCATCAAAGGCACGGGCCAAGTCTCAAGAGCCTCAGGCATTAAGGTGTGGTTCGTGTAAGAGAAGATCTTTTCGCACTGCGCCCACGCATCTTTCCAACTCATCGCGTGCACATCGACTAAAAGACGCATTAATTCGGCGACAGAAATCGCCGGATGCGTGTCATTTAAGTGAATTGCAATCTTTTCCGATAAGTTTTCAAGTGTGCCGTACTCTTCTAAGTGGTGCGCCAAAATGTCTTGCATCGACGCGGAAACAAAGAGGTATTCTTGCTTAAGACGCAACTCACGGCCGCGGGGCGTGCTGTCATTGGGATAAAGCACCCAGGAGATGTTTTCGAATTGGTTCTTAAGTCCTGAGGCTCGGGCGTAGTCCCCGGTATTAAAGGCATTTAAGTCGATTTCTTGCGGAGCAAACGCTTTCCAAAGACGCATTGTGCTCACGCGGTGTGTACCGTGGCCAGGGATCACGAAGTCATAGGCGCGAGCAATCACTTCACTTGCGCTATTCCATTCGCAAGAATCCGCGCCTCGCGACTCAAAAGATCCCCCGAATTTCACAGTGTAACTTGTGTTAAAGCGTGGGAATTCCCAAACGGTACCGCCATCGACTAACCACTGATCGGGTCTTTCAACCTGGCAGCCATCGACAATCGATTGGGCAAACATGCCGTACTCATAGCGCATGCCGTAGCCCCAGCTAGGAAGCTCTAATGTGGCCATGGAGTCCAAGAAGCATGCTGCCAAGCGCCCTAAGCCGCCATTGCCAAGACCTGCGTCGTGCTCACACTCGAGAATATCCGATAAGGGACCGTAGCCACCGGCCTTTACAGCCTCTTCAGCTGCTTTTCTCAAGCCTGTTGCAGAAAGGGCATTGGCTAACGAGCGACCAATCAAATACTCCATTGACATGTAGTAAATACGACGCGCGTGCTTTTTTCTGTCTTCATCTTGCGTTTTGACCCAACGCTCGGCTAAGCGTTTACGCACCGCATAAGAAAGCGCTACATAGCGCTCTGTCTCATTGGTTCTACCCTTGGGGCGGGAAAGGACATCCCTTAAAACACCATTGATTTCTTTACAAAAACTACTTCCCGACACTTCGTGTTTTCGAACCTGTTTCATTTTTTGGCACAAACTCCGTCTAGGGGGCTCGCGTGTAAAAAAATGGGCTCGCCCCTCAAATTTAAAAAATATGGCGTCATTTTACAGCGCAAACGCTTTGACTCTATGGCCTTTTTTGTCACAAAAGTCTACGGAAGGCTGAAAGAAAAAAGTCCCTGACCAAAAGCAAATGTTCTTCTCACAATTGATTAGAATCTTTTCTAGAAAAAACGCCCTAGGTAAATGAAGAAAACCAAAAGGAGAAAAGGGGCGCAAAAAGGGAAGGGGACCTTCATGCGAGTGTTAGCTGCCGATATTGGGGGAACAA
Organism: Parabacteroides distasonis; assembly: GCA_963617005.1. Lineage (GTDB taxonomy): Bacteria > Pseudomonadota > Gammaproteobacteria > Burkholderiales > Burkholderiaceae_F > Duodenibacillus. Next base: position 12,115 of record CAVEMY010000023.1, read on the forward strand.
ACGCACGCTTTGCCGTTTTCGAAACGAAAGACGGCGCGCCCTTTTTGTTGCGTAAAAACGTCTTTTCAAGCCAGACGTCCTCTTTTGAAGCCACCTTAAAAACCATTCAAAGTTCCTGGGCTGAAGTTCAGCATCTTGACGCTATTTCTGTCGCTGCGGCCGGCCCCGTCGACAATGGCACAATCCGTATGACCAATGCGGCCTTTACGGTAGAAACGAAAACTATCCAAGATGTTTTCCCGAAAGCTAAGGTTCATCTTTTAAATGACTTTGAGGCGCAAGCCTATGGTTTGGGCTCAGAGGCCATTGAAAAAGACCTAGAAAACATCTATTTACCTAAGGACCCCTTTCATAGTTCAATTCGCACTGTGATTGGTGCTGGCACTGGCTTTGGCACAGGGTGGCTCCTTATGAGTGAGCCCCTACACGTTATCGCTGGGGAACTAGGCCACATCGCGCAGGCCTTTGATGAGGCCGAGCGCGACTTAGCGCGCTTTCTTGAAGCGAAAGACCCAGGAGCCGCTCCAACAATTGAACACATTCTTTGTGGAAAAGGCTTAACCGAGCTGCATCACTATTTCACAGGGAAAACGTTAGAACCCAAAGAGATTACAGCGATACCCAATTTTGCCGAAAGCGAAACCTGTGCGGCTTTTTCTCGCTTTTATGGGCGAGCAGCGCGCACGGCCGCCCTTGCTGTTCTCACAGAATCGATTGTCATCGGAGGCGGCATCGCCCGTAAGTGCCCGGCTTTTGTCAGGCACCCGAATTTCATCGAAGAGTTTTTACGATACAAAGGCCCGCATCGCGCCTACCTTAAACGACTTCGGATCGATCTTGATATCGCCGGAGACCTCGGAATTAAAGGTGCGCTTTTAAAGAGCCTACAACAACCCGTATAGAAAGGAGTGAGTCCCTTATGAAGTTAACGCAGTCAGACGCCTACAAAGCACTTGAAACAAAAAAGGCCTCTTTAGAAGGGATTCATTTACGTGAGCTTTTTGCCGCTGACGCCAATCGCACAACAAAGCTCTCACGCTCCTTTGGAAACCTCTTTTACGATTTCTCGAAAGAACGCCTTGACGCAGAAACCATTGACTTACTTGTGAATCTTGCGAAAGAGGCGCACCTAAAAGAGGCTATCGAACGGATGTTCGCTGGAGACCGTATCAACACCAGCGAAAACCGCCAAGTGCTTCATGTCGCTTTGCGTAAAAGCCACGGGCCCTTCCCAGTAGCGTGCGATGTGATGCCTGAAGTCTTAGAAACGCGGCGCCGTATGGCTCAATTTGCTGAAGGCGTTCGCTCAGGGGCTCTTGCTGGTTCCACAGGAAAGAAAATCACCGATGTCATCAATATTGGAATCGGGGGATCGGATTTGGGCCCAAAGATGATGGCGCGTGCCTTGCGTGCCGTAAGTAAGAACGGTCCCCGTGTTCACTTTATTAGTAACTTGGATGCCGCTCCCATCACGCGCCTACTTTCTACTCTTGATGCCAGTACAACGTTAATCGTTGTTGTGAGTAAAACCTTCACAACGCAAGAAACCATGCTCAATGCCCACACGGCACGCCGCTGGCTTGTCGAAAAATTAGGTGATGGTCCGCATTTAGCCAACCACCTGGCTGCGGTTTCAAGTAAACCGGCGCTAGCCGCACAATTTGGCATTCCTTCTGAGCGCGTCTTTGCGATGTGGGATTGGGTTGGAGGCAGGTATTCGCTTTGGTCTGCTGTCGGTTTAGCCCTCATGATTCAGACGGGAGCCGAAATCTTTAACCGCATGCTCGCGGCTGCTGAAAAGATGGACGAGCACTTTAGAAATACGGATTTTGCTCAAAACCTACCCGTGTTGATGGCGCTTATCGGCTACTGGAATTCGAACCTTTTGGGCGCTCCAACGCTTGCTGTTCTCCCCTATAACGACTCTTTGCAGTATTTCCCCTCGTTCTTGCAACAGCTTGAGATGGAAAGTAACGGAAAGTCTGTCGGGATTGATAACGTACCGCTTACAACCACAGCCGCTCCAGTCGTTTGGGGCGAATTAGGAAATAATGGCCAACACGCCTTCTTCCAACTCTTGCATCAAGGCGGCCGCTTAGTTCCCTGTGACTTTATTGCTGCTGTGAAGGCTGATTATCCGATTGCTGGTCACCAAGAAGCGCTTTTATCCAACTGCTTTGCTCAGACTTCAGCCTTGGCTTTCGGGAAAACTGAAGCCGAAGTACGCGAGAGTATGAAAAAAGAAGGAAAAGACGACGCAACCATTGACGCTCTTGCCCTTCAGCGCTCCTTTAAAGGCAATCAGCCGACAGCAACGATCCTTTTAAAGGACCTTTCGCCAGAATCCATGGCTGAACTCACAGTCCTTTATGAACACAAAGTCTTTACGCAAGGCATCCTCTGGGGCATCAATTCTTTTGATCAATGGGGTGTTGAATTAGGAAAAGCTGTGGCTCGCCAAATTCTTCCGCGCTTAACTGACGAGAAGGCTGCGCTACACTTTGATTCCTCCACTGAGGCTCTCATTGCCTTTACGCGCAAACACATTTAAGGAGTGAACTATGACGATTCGTGTGTGTCCAACAACCCCTTTTGATGACCAGAAACCAGGGACATCAGGTTTGCGTAAGAAAGTGACGCGGTTTTCTTTACCGAACTATTTAGAAAACTACGTTCAGTCTCTTTTTACAGTGATTGGCAATTGCAAAGGCAAAACGCTTGTCTTAGGTGGCGACGGCCGCTACTTTAACGCTCTTGCGATTCGAACGATTTTAAAGATGGCGTCCGCCGCTGGCTACGGACGCGTCTATGTTGGCCAAAACGGCATTCTTTCCACTCCTGCAGCTAGCGCTGTGATTCGCGCACGTAAGGCCGATGGCGGCATCATTCTTTCCGCTAGCCACAACCCAGGTGGTCCCAATGGCGACTTTGGTATTAAGTACAACTTAGCCAACGGGGGACCTGCGAACGAAACTTTCACCAATGCCGTTTTTGAGGTTTCTAAAAAATTAACGCAGTACGCGATTGAGGAAGCCGACGCTCCTGATTTATCGACGCTTGGCGAAACGACATTAGGCAATACCGTCATTGAAGTCATCGACCCGATTAGCGATTACGAAAACCTCTTGGCCTCGCTTTTTGACTTTGATGCGATTCGTAAGCTCTTTGCCAATCCCGACTTTCATATGCGCTACGACGCGTTAAACGCTGTCACGGGCCCGTACGCTAAACGCATTCTTGAAAAGACGCTCGGGGCTCCTGCTGGAACCGTTGTTAATGGCACGCCGCTAGAGGATTTCGGAGGACGCCACCCCGATCCGAACCCCGTGTACGCCAAGGACCTCATCGATGCATTGTCGGACGCGAAACTCAATTTAAGTTTCGGTGCCGCTTCCGATGGCGATGGCGACAGAAACATGATTGTGGGCCGTAACCTCTTTGTGAGCCCGAGCGATAGCCTCGCGGTGATTGTCGCTAACGCGACGAAGATTCCTGCTTACGCCTCTGGTCTAGCTGGTGTGGCGCGCTCCATGCCCACGTCTCGAGCCGTTGACCGAGTCGCTAAAGAGCTCGGCATCGCTTGCTACGAGACACCAACGGGGTGGAAGTTCTTCGGCAACCTATTGGATGCTGGGAAAGCGACCATCTGTGGCGAAGAAAGCGCGGGCACAGGCGGCAATCACGTCAGAGAAAAGGATGGTCTCTGGGCCGTTCTTTGCTGGCTCAATATTTTGGCCGTGACTGGGAAACCCGCTGAAACCCTCGTTCGTGAACATTGGGCGCAGTTCGGAAGAAACGTCTATTCCCGTCACGACTACGAAGGCATTGATTTGGCCGCAGGCAACACCTTAATGGAAAACCTCCGTAAGCTCGCTCCCACATTAGCTGGCCAGAAATTTACAACGCCTTCAGGATTTGAATTTACGGTTGAAGCCTCTGACGACTTCACGTACCACGACCCCGTTGATGGGTCAACGAGTGCTCATCAGGGCATCCGCGTTCTCTTAAGTGGTGATTCGCGTATCGTCTTTAGACTCTCAGGCACTGGGACAGTAGGCGCAACACTACGCGTTTATCTTGAGCGCTACACCAATGATGCAACGCTCTATGAGGTTCCTGTTCAAGAGACGTTAAAGCCCTTAATTGAACTCGCGGAACTTCTTGCACACATTCGCGAAATCACAGGCCGCGATGCGCCCAATGTGATTAGTTAAAAGGGAGGAATGATTATGGCGAATCGAAATTCTTTTGTAGCTCCAAGTCAGACCGTCGCCCTCATTCTTGCTGGCGGCCGTGGCTCACGTCTTTATGAATTAACCGATAGGCGCTCAAAGCCTGCCGTGCACTTTGGCGGCAACTATCGCTTGATTGACTTTGCGCTTTCCAATTGCGTGAACTCTGGCATTCGTCGTATTGCCGTTGCCACCCAATATAAGTCGCATAGCCTTTTGCGTCACATCTCACAGGCCTGGCACTTTTTGCAGCCAACGGTCAATGAGTTCGTGGATTTGCTTCCTGCGCAGCAGCGCGTCGATGAAACATCGTGGTACCGAGGAACGGCCGACGCTGTGTTTCAAAACATCGATATTTTGCAAAGCTATCGTCCCTTCCCACGCTACATCGTCATTCTCGCAGGCGACCACATCTACAAGATGAACTATGCGGCAATGCTCGCTGACCACGTCTCTAGCGGCGCCGAATGCACCGTCGCCTGTATCGAAGTGCCCCGCGAACAAGCCAAAGGCTTTGGTGTGATGGCTGTGGATAAGACTGGAAAGATTGTCGATTTCGTTGAAAAGCCCGCTGATCCTCCTGCGATGCCAGGCAATCCCAACGTCTCCCTTTGCTCGATGGGTATTTACGTCTTTAACGCCGCGTACCTCTTTGATGCACTCTTTCGGGATATGAAAAAGAAGGATTCCGATCACGACTTCGGTAAGAACTTAATTCCTGAGGCCGTGAAAAAGGGTGTCGCGATGTCGCACGCCTTCTCGCACAGTTGCGTGCACGGTATCGGAGAGCCCGACAATCAGGGTGACTATTGGCGAGATGTGGGAACATTGGATTCCTTCTGGGACGCCAATATCGACTTAACGAGAACAACGCCGCAATTGAACTTATACGACTCGATGTGGCCGATTTGGACAGCGCAGCCGCAGTTGCCGCCCGCGAAATTCGTGCATAACGAGGGAGACCGTCGCGGTATTGCAATCGAATCCATTGTCACCAATGGCTGCTTAATTAGCGGTGAGCTCTATCACGCGATTTTGGGTTCTAACACACGTGTTCACTCGCACGCGAAAGTGCATTGGACGGTGCTTTCGCCGCGCGTTGTTGTGGGCGCAGGGGCGTATCTGAATCGTTGTATCGTCGATTCGGGCGTCGTGATTCCCAATGGGATGGTCATTGGCGTTAATGCCGAAGAAGACGCCAAGCACTTTAGACGGTCTCCGAATGGCGTAACGCTTGTCACGCGCGAAATGATGCAAGCCCTTGAGAAAAAAAGCTAAGCGAAAGGAAAACAACTCGTGAAAATTCTGCACGTAGCTTCAGAGGCCTTTCCTCTGATTAAAACGGGAGGTTTGGCCGATGTCGCTTATGCACTGCCACGAGCCCAGAAAGCGATGGGGCTTGATGTGCGTGTCCTATTGCCTGGATACCCGAGTGTGCTTCGCGGCTTGTCGCACATCAAACATGTGGCCGATATCGGAAGCGTTTTTGGCGCGGCCTGCGTCCGGCTCCTAATGGGTAAGGTAAAGAAAACCGGGCAACGCATTTATGTCATTGACTCTCCGAGCCTTTTTGGTCGTGAAGGAAACCCCTACTCGAGCCCAAACGGTCGCGAATGGAATGACAACCATAAGCGCTTTGGTCTTTTAGGTTGGGTCGGAGCCCGTATTGCCGATGGCGACTTAGACCGCGATTGGAAACCCGATATCGTTCACGCGCACGATTGGCACGCGGGGTTAACGGCGGCTTATATCGCTGAAAACCCAGCGCACACAGCGCACTCGGTTTTTACGATTCATAACTTAGCTTTCCGTGGCCTATATCCCTTTGGGGAAGCGGATGACTTAGGGTTTTCTCGCCGTATGGGATATCCCCATCAGTTCGAGTTCTTCGGGAATATCTCCTTTTTAAAGGCAGGACTTATTTTTTCCGACAAAGTGACAACCGTAAGTCCGACGTACGCAAAAGAAGTCTTGACCGATGCGATGGGCTTTGGGATGCAAGGCGTACTAAAGAACCGTGGAGCCGATTTCTCAGGGATTCTCAATGGCCTTGATTACGACATTTGGAATCCTGAGAAGGATTCGGCAATTGCTGAGCGCTACAACGAGAAAAAACTCGAAGGAAAAGCCGCTTGCAAGAAAGACCTACAAGAAAGCTTCGGTCTTGATACCAATGCCACAGGCCCTCTTTTTGGGGTTGTGAGCCGCTTAGCCGACCAAAAAGGTCTTGACCTTGTTTTGTCATCGATCGATCAGATTTTGGCTTTCGGTGGACAACTCATTGTCTTGGGCTCAGGAGAACCTTCCTTAGAAGAAAGTTTCCGAGGGGCGGCAAACGCCCACAAAGGACAAATTGCCTGCTGCATTGGCTACGATGAAGCCCTATCGCACCGCATTGTCGCTGGGTCTGATGCGTTCCTTGTGCCCTCTCGCTTTGAACCCTGTGGGTTAACGCAGATTATGGCTTTGCGCTATGGGACGCTCCCCATTGCGCGACGCACAGGGGGACTTGCTGACACCATCACGCCTGTGAATGGCGATGTGGGCGACGGCTTTCTCTTTAATAACGCCAATGTCGGAGAGCTTTGCGTAGCGCTACGCGACGCAGCGGCCCTTTACGCCAACCCTGAGGCTTGGCATAAGGCTGTTGTTCGTGCGATGCAAAAGAACTTCTCGTGGGATGAATCCGCGGCGCGCTATCTCGCGCTTTATAAAGAAATCTTAAGGTAAGACATCGCTTTTTTTCCGATCATGCTTTCGATAAAAAGGCAATAACATGGCGAATTTCAAAAACAACATCCGAAATATTTTCTCCATTTGTTCTTCGGCTTCCATCGAGAGTTTTTTGGTTTTCTGCGAAACTCGCAGTTTTTCAAGCGCGGCCAATCTGCTGGGGACCTCCCAGTCCAACGTTTCCAAATTAATCGGAAGATTGGAGTGCGCCCTCGAAGTCGATCTAATCAACAGGACGACTCGGCCGTGTACGTTGACAGCTGAAGGCATGTTTCTGGAAAAGGAGTTCCGCAATTATCTCGGCTCCCTTGAGGATGCGCTGCGCAGGGTAAGAGACCGGAATAATCTGAAACCGACCATCCGCATCGGTGCGGTTGAAAGCATCTCCGGCAGCATTCTTCCCGAACTTGCGCAGGAAATATCCAAAACCTTCTCGGAAGTGGTCTTTAAAACGAGTACTTCCGATGTACTCGTTGACGACATACAGCACCGCAGGATCGATGTGGGCATCGTCAGTTTCAATTACGATGAAATCAAGGGACTGGAACGTTTGTTCATTTTTCAGGAACCGTCCGTTTTGCTGTTGCCGAAAAGTTTTGCCAACAAACCAACGAAAACATGGGACGATCTGCATTTCTGCGGCCTGCCACTCATTACTTCGCGAACCGACAGTGGTGGCGGTCGTCTCAACGAAGCTTATTTTTCTTCCATTTTGCAGAACTATCCGAGAAAGTTCTCCACCGACAGCAATGAAGTGACGGTGTCGCTGATCCGCAAGGGTTTCGGTTGGGCGCTGTCCCGACCGTCGACCATCTTTCAGACAAAAACGCCACATGGAGAAATTCTGGTCCGGCCGATGCCCAGACCGCAACTCAACCGCAGGCTGTATCTGATCCACCGGGAAGGCGAATACGTGCAGGAGTGCAGAAATATTCAGAGAATCTGCAGAAACATCCTTTGTCGCGACATTCTTCCGGAGCTGGTGGCCATTGCGTCGTGGATCAGGCACGATCTGCGCATCGTCACCGAGGATGGTCGTGGCGAAAAGTCTTTTGAAGATTTGCAGCTTTAAGGTGCCCGATCCGCATGAACACCGGCAGATTGAGTCGGAGTTGACCAATCCTGGATCTGCTGGCTTCGATGCGGTATTGCTCAGGACCGATTGTCAGTCGATTCCTGTTTTTGCCCGTACATGAGCAGCAAGATCGAGACGGTGATGCAGCCCAGACCCGACAAGGTGAATATGTCGGAGGGTTCTTGCAACAGGAAAATGCCCCAGCAGGTTGCTCCCAGTGGTTCGGCCAGACCGAGCGTGGCAGCAACAATCGGCGAAGTCTGACGCAGTCCGGCCAGCACGCAACTGAAGGCCACTCCGGCCGTCACCACTCCCAAACCCAGTGCGACCGACAGTCCGCGTATGGACGAGTAGGCCCAGTCGATGGGGAAAAAATAAGTCAGAGGTAGCAGAATCAGACAGTCCATTCCGAGCACGAAGGCCATGGACAGTTCCGGGTTGAAATTGCGGGGTATGGTCGGATTGAAGATCAGGTAGCAGGCGTAGGCGAATCCCCCCGCCAGCGGTGCCGCAATCCACAACAAATTGATGTCCGTGGATTCCGCCGACAGGTTCAGAAGTACGATACCACCTATGGACAGAGCAGTGGCGACGTACCAGAATGCGGACGGTTTTTTACGAAAAAGAATCCAAGAGACGACCGCCGCCCACAGAGGGGTCGAACCGATGTCGACGACGGTGCCGACGGAGACTCCGATTTTTTGATTGCCCACGAAAAAAA
>CAVEMY010000023.1:20885-25846 GCA_963617005.1 Parabacteroides distasonis
AAAAAAAACAGTTGGGCAAACAGCAAACAGAACGCGCACAAAGCTAGACACTTCCATGGAATGTCACGGATTCCGAGCCCTTTCAGGTTTCCTTTGGCAAAGGAAACCGCGAACAAAAAGACGGAACCGAAAAGCGAGCGGACCGCGACCGAGGACAGCGGACTGATTCCTTCGGGGGCCAGAGCCTGCAGAGTGCCACTGCAGCTGAAACATACGGCTCCCAGAAGTATCAGCAGGGGGCCTTTGAAAACGGACATCGACATAAAAAATTCCGTCGGCCGTGACTTCGGGCACGGCCGGCGACACCTCCTAGATCAAACGGCCTTTAAATGGCTGTATTTGTTGAACAGTGCTTCGAATTTAACGGGGTCGACGAGATTGCGCAGCTCGAAGATTTCTTCGACGGCCTGTTCGGGCAAAATCTTTAGCTCGAGCACGGCCTGCTTGATTGTGAGACCTTTTTCATGGGCGAAGAGGGCAACTTTGGTGCCTTCTTCGTAGCCCAGGAATATCGAAACGAGCGTTGCCAGAGCGTCCGATTTTTCGGCCAGTTCGCGACAGCGGTCTTCGTTGGCGATGATGCCCTCGATGCACTTGTCGGCAAAAACTACCATGGTGCGTCCGAGCAGATCACAGCTTTCCATGAAGCTACGAATCGGAATCGCCGAAGAGGTGCCCAGTTCCAGCCAACCGGACTTCACTCCCATCACGACCCCCGTATGATTGGCATCGATTTTATCGGTGGTGCTCATCACCATTTCAGCAATGACCGGATTGACTTTGCCAGGCATGATGGAGGAGCCCGGAGCCACCGCCGGCATGACGATTTCCCCGAGACCGCAACGCGGTCCGCTGCACATCAGCCGGACGTCGCGAGCGATCTTCCAGACCTGCATGGACAGAGCATCGATCATGGCGTGCACGACCAGCAAGCCATCGGTTGCGGCCATGCCATCGTAAAGGTTTTCCTCCGCTTCGATTTTCCTGGCCAGAAGGGCAGACAACTCTTCATTGACCAGCTTTTTGAAGCCAGGTATGGCACCCACTCCCGTTCCGACGGCGGTACCTCCTAGGCAGGATTTGTTCCAGGCCAGCCTTTCAGTTTCGAGCCTGCGAATGATTCTGCGCAATCCCGATGCGTAGCCTCCGAATTCGGCGCCCAGCGTCACTGGCAGTGCGTCCATCATGCACGTTCTGCCCAGCTTGACGATGTCATTGAACTCCTCGGCTTTTTTGTACACGATCCGTTCCAGATACTGCGCCTGACCGATGAGTTTGCCCAGCATCTCCCAGACGACGATTTCCTTGGCGGTCGGGATCAGGTCGTTGGTGGACTGGCACATGTTGACGTGGGTGTTTGGGTGCACGGTTCCGGCAGACTTGTCGTTGCCGAGCAGTTCGTTGGCACGACGGGCCACGACTTCGTTGACCGCCATGTTGATTGGGGTGCCCGATCCGCGGAAAATATTGACGCAGAAATTGCCAGCGAACTTGCCTTCGACCACTTCCGAGGCGGCCTGCTCGATGGCGCGGGCTTTTTCCGCATCCAGTGCGCCCAGTTTGGCGTTGGCACGCGCGCACGCAATTTTGATTTTGGCGACCGCGGCAATGTAAACCGGGTACTCATCCAATGTTACTTTACTCACATTGAATGCGTTCTTGTTTCTTTCCGTCACCGGACCGTAATAGACGCCTTCGGGGACTTGAACGGACCCTATGCAATCTTTTTCAATTCTCATAATTTGCCTTGCATCAGAAAGTTATTTGACTTTGCGAATGTTGCCGAACTTGTCGAACAGACCGACGAGACTCTTTCTCTCGGTCAGTTTTTTGACATCGAACAGTTCTTCTGCCACTTCTTCGGACAGTAGCTTGTCTTCTAGTGCGGCTTGTTTGCACGTGATGTTTTCGCGCCACGCCTTCTTGGCGATCTTCGTGCCGATTTCGTAACCGAAGAGCGCACTCACCATCGTGGCCAGCGAAGTCGAGCGTTCGGCATTGGCCTGCACCTTTTCTCGGTTCACTTCGATGCCGGAAATGCACAGATCGGCAAACAAAACGAACCCCTTGGTGATGTTTTCCATTGTTTCCATGGCGCCCAGCAGACTTGCGCCTGGGCTGATGGTTTCATCGCCGTCGTTTTCGGCCTGCGTCATGGTTGCAGTCTGGGCCGACACGCATGCCTGCTGCATGATCTGATGCATCAGCTCGGGCATGTACGGATTGATCTTACCTGGCATGATTGAGGATCCCGGGGAAATCGCAGGTAGCTTGATTTCACCGAATCCGCCACTGGGACCGGACGAAAGAATGAAGAGGTCGGTACTGATGCGGGCCGCCGACATTGCGACCGTCTTTAACAGGTCGCACAGCGTCATCAGGCTGTCGGCGTTCATCATTTCGTCAAAAACGGCGCTGTCCTCCACCTTCTCGTCCTTCCAGGCAGGCCAGTACACTTCGAAGCCGACGATTTCCGAAAGATTTTTCATGATTTTTTCGAAGTACCCCGGCATTGTGCCCATGCCGGTGCCAAGAACCGTTGAACCGAGAATGACTCCCCGGAACGTTTCCCGGTAGTCCTCAAGCATCTTGCGGTTGCGGTACACCATGTGATGCCAGGCGCCGAATACCTGTCCGAACGTGTTAGGTACGGCGTCTTGCAGGCAGGTTCTGCCCAGACGTACGCAGTCTTTGAATTCTTCGGCGCGATGGCCCAGAGCTTCTTCGAGATAACGGATGCTTTTGAGGGCCTCGCCTGTCATTCGGTAAACGACAATGTTGGTGCTCGTCGGGTATACGTCGTTGGAGGACTGGCCCATGTTTACATGAGTGTTGGGATGAACGGCATCGTAGCCCTTGTGGCCGGTGAGGATTTCGTTGGCGCGGTTGGCGACGACCTCGTTGATGTTCATGTTGACGCCGGTGCCGTGGGAGCGCCAGACATTGACCGGGAACTGGCCTTTGAATTTGCCGGCGATGATTTCATCGCAGGCCTGCATGATTGCGCAGGCTTTGCTCTTGTCCAGGGCGCCAATTTCCATGTTGGTTTTCGCACAGGCTTTCTTGATCTCGGACATAGCCCTGAGAATTTCGGGAAGCTCGTCGAAGGTGTGGTCGGTAACTGGGTAGTTCGAAGCACAGCGCACGGATTGGATACCGTAGTAGGCCTCGTCCGGCACTTCCATTGTGCCCAATGAGTCTTTTTCAATACGCATGATTCTATTTCTTTAGATGATGAAGTTGGCGATAAGGACGCTGACTGTGGTTGCTACGATGATCGAGACGAAACCAGGGCGCTGGAACGAGTGATTCAGAACGTATTTGCCGATCGCGGTTGTGCCGGTTCTGTCAAAGGTCATGGCACTGATTGCAGTACCGGTAACTGGGAAGAAGAACATACCGTTGACAGCGGGAAAGAAGCCGACGAGCGTGGCCGGGGACAGCCCCAGACTCAGGCCCAGAGGCATGATTGAACGGGCAGTGGCGCCCTGCGACAGCAGCATCGCGCTCATTACAAAGACCACCACGCCGAAAAGTACCGGGTAGGTTTGCACCAACATGCCGAAGGTGTCGATGAATTCCTGACGATGTGCCTGGAAGAACGTGTCGGTCATCCACGCCACGCCGAAGATCGTCACCACGCCACCCATGCCACCGGTGAACACACCGCTTTTCGGAATCAGACCAGGACGAACCTTGCAGGTCATCACGATGACGAAACTGGCGGCGAAGGCAATGATTTCAATCATGTTGGGGATGGACAGGAATACCTGCTTGCCGTTGATTATCCAGCTCGGAGACAGGGATTTGACGCTACCGAAAAGCACGATGAGAAATACGGCCACGGCAAAAAGCGCAACCGAAAGCTTGCCTTCGAAGGTGGGCACGTACGATTTCCTGTCATGCTGTGAAAGCTTGAACTCGCCGGACTGTACCTTGCGGATGAACTCAGGATCCTTTTCCAGCTCGATGCCCTTTTTATACACGGACAATGCGCCGCAGATTGTGCCGGCGAAAATGGCCGGTATCGTGACGGCCATGATCTGGGCCAGAGAAACGCCGTAGCTGGCCAGCAGGGCAACCATAACGGCAGTGGCGGCGGAGACCGGACTTGCCGAAACGGCCTGCTGGCTGGCAATCAAAGCGATCGACATGGGCCGTTCAACACGCACTTTTGCATCGATTGCCACTTCGCAGATCACGGGAAAGACGGCCAGTGCGACGTAGCTCGTGCCGGTAAACACAGTGAAAAAGAAAGTGACGATGGGAGCCATTATCGTAATTCGATTCGGATTTGCCCGCAAAATCTTTTCGGCAATGTGGACGAGATAATCCAAACCGCCCGCAACCTGCAAAGTGGCTGCCAGAGAGGCGATTGTGACAATAATCAGAATGACGTTTATTGGAGGAGAACTTGGTTTCAAGCCGAAACCGAAAACCAATATCGCCAAACCGACGCCGCCTGCGAAACCCATGGAAACGCTACTTTTTCTAGCGCCGATCATGATGCAGGCCAGTATGACCAAAGCTTCTAACCAAATCATTTGGAGCTCCTTTGAAAGTTAATGACCGTTGCAGTCTAGATGGCGGTCAAAACATTCAAAAAAACGATGACTTGGCAATTCAAAACAATATTCTCAATTGGTCATACTGAATGTGCAAAGCGCCTTAAAACGAAAGGCTTATGGCTTCCGAGATTTTGAATACTTCAAATTGAAAATCTTTTCCATCCTTCCTGGCACTCGACATAACCCTTTTTGGAACTTTTCTTTCTCAACTTCTGCCTACAAAAATCGGCTTTACGACTGCCGATTTTCGTGTTGTTTTCACGCTAATCCGTGAAGAGCCCAAGAAATCCTTGGCCTGGAGAAATTATCGGGAATCGCATCTACGCGCGTGGCGCAATAGATATGAAAGCAGGCGTTTGCGCTGGCATTCTTGCCATGTGTTTCTTGAAACGT
>CAVEMY010000024.1:0-24288 GCA_963617005.1 Parabacteroides distasonis
GGCGTGAAAGCCACGTGCACGATGTGAAGATTACGAAGGAAGCTCCGAACTACCGCCAAGAACAGTAATTCGGTTTCTAGAAGCTTTTAGGGCGGCGTAGATGTTCGAAACCTACGCCGCTTTTCTTTACTTAACGTCGATTGCTTCGCCAATGGCGCAAAAGTGGCCGCCAGCAACATAGTGCAACGTTCTTAACCCTTTGGGCGCTTTTTCAAAGAGATAGTGACCATCACGGACCATCCGATTATCAACCGAAGTCGCCCCACCTCACGTTAACGCTATTTGAGGTTCGTCCACGCATCCTGCGACGTAAGCGGCTTCCCTCTGAGCGGATGTTTTTATGAGAAAAGAGGCTACCGCCGATGGGATTAAGGCCGCCCCGCAAACAATCTCATATAAACTTCACTTAAACCATGTTTGAAGTCAGCGAAGGTGATATTCTTCGTTAACTAGGCTATGCCTGCTACCGAGCGCATTTTGAGAATTGATAGCCCTTAAAAAAGGAGCTCCAATGAACGACTTTATTCTTTCGCAAGAGCAAGCAGATTATTACCTGTCTATCAGAAAGATTAGGGCCGAAGATAGGTATTACGACATTGAAAAGGCATTAGCCAAAGAAAAGCGGTTTCAGGTTCCTTTGAAAGCAAGAGAAGTAAAAGATAACTCCTTCTTCTTAGACATCTCACAAAAGAAAATTATTCTTAAGGTGAAATGCCAATTTAGGAGCGTCAAGCAGAACGTTATCCTCGCGCGTTTAGATTTATATGGTGTTCACAGAAACCCAGACGGAACAGAAATAGAAGCACCCCATCTTCACATTTACAAAGAAGGCTTTGGAGATAAGATTGCTGTAAAGGTTCCAGAAGGGATGCTAAAAAATATAGATGATCCGATGCAGGTTATCCACGATTTCATAATGAAGTACAATATTGAGGAAGAAGGACTTTTTGGCTTTCCAACAGAAGCAACCAACTTTCCATTATTTTCATGACAGACATTGTTACTTCTTATCTTGAATGGTTTAAATCGCAGTTCAAGTGTGTCGATACGGGAAGTTACACAGAAATAACCACAGCTTTCTTAGATAGGCACAACGACAAAATTCAGATTTACGCCATTAAAACTGAGACCGGTTATGTCTTAACCGATCTCGGCGAGACGTTGTCTGACCTCCAGTTGTCTGGTCTGAGGTTTGAGAAAAAAAGAAAGGCCCTGCTCGAAGAAATCCTTAACGGATTCGGAGTAATCCAAAAAGACAACGAACTCACGATTACAGCGGAAGGAAAAAACCAGGCTTTGCGCATGAATAACCTAATTCAGGCTATTCTGTCCGTGAACGACTTGTTTTATTTAGCCCAACCTTCTGTCCCTCGCTTCTTCCTTGAAGATGTTTCGACGTGGTTAGACACCAAGGAGATCCGGTTTAGCAAAAGCATCAACATCACTGGGAAATCGACATTCTCACAGCGCTTTGATTTTCTGATACCTAAATCAAAGAATGCTCCTGAGAGGCTTCTTAGGGCAATCAATGCTCCTTCGCGTAGTTACGCAGAACAGATTGCATTCAGTTGGCTTGACACAAAAGAAGCTCGTAGAGAAGACTCAGAGTGCTACGTCTTACTGAACGATAGCAACCCCATTCCTGTGGGGGTTACTGAGGCGCTTACAGAGTACGGACTCGTTCCTGTTCTTTGGCAACAGCGAGAAAACTTTTCCGAGAAATTAGCCGCTTGACATCCTCCCCTTAACTAAAAGTCAACTCCGAACTACCGTCAAGAACAGTAATTCGATTTCTAGGAGTTTTTAGGGCGGCGTAGATGTTCGAAACCTACGCCGCTTTTCTTTACTCAACATCAATCGCGTCGCCAATGGCGTAAAAGTGGCCACCTGCAACATAGTGAAGCGTTCTTAACTCTTTGGGCGCTTTTTCAAAGAGATAGTGACCGTCACGGAACACTCGGCCATCGGCCCAAGCAGCAACGCATTCACCGATAAACAAGTCGTAGGTCTTTTCGTTATGCGCTTCGGGGATGATGCGGAAGATCATCCAAGCCGCGCACCCTTTTAGTAGCGGGATATCGAACCCTTCTTGATAGAAGAATTCGGCAGACGTTTTCTCGAGCTTTTTCGCGTCATCGTTTTTGCTTACGCTCCCGAGTTCGATCACAGTTTTCGCAATCGCAACTGTCGGTAGCTGTAGGGCAAAGTAGCCGCTCTTTTCCATCAACTTACGCGTGTAATGGCTCTTGTCGATAACAGCAACAACTTTCGCTGGAACCAAATCAAGTGCTGTGGCCCAAGCCGCTGCCATGGCATCAAAATCTTTTTCAAAACTCGCGGTAACCACTGTTGTGGCTCCGATATTCATCAGGCGGTAAACCTTCTCGGGATTGACAGGAACAATCGCATCCATATCTTTCATTTCATTTTTCCTAGGTAAAAGAACGTGCATTTTTTGCAGAAAAATCACTCAAGGCCTTTTCTTATCGAGGTTTTACGCCTTCCGAATAGGACAGAGAAAACCCAAAGGGTACAATGGGATTTTTTCCGCAAGACCTTAGCATTTATCCTAAACGAAAATTACGACAATGTTTGAGAATCCAACAGCTGTTACCTTTTGCGGGTATCTCTTTTTGATGATTACCCTGGGATTTTGCGCCTATTTCTACACACGCAATTTCAATGACTACATCTTAGGCGGCCGTCGTGTGGGCGGCATCGTCACAGCGCTCTCAGTTGGCGCAAGCGACATGAGTGGCTGGCTCTTGATGGGAGTCCCGGGAGCCGCGTACGCCGCAGGTCTTTGCGAAAGTTGGATCGCAATTGGACTTACGCTTGGCACCTACTTTAACTGGCGTTTGGTTTCGGCTCGATTGCGTTTGTATACAGAACTTGAACACAACTCTCTTACGCTACCGGACTTTTTCACACACCGCTTTAATGATTCCTCACGCACCCTGCGCGTAATCTCTGCTGTCATCATCCTCATCTTCTTTACGATTTACTGCTCAAGTGGCGTTGTCGCTGGAGCTCGTCTCTTTGAAAGCACCTTTGATATGCCCTATTCGACAGCGATTTGGCTTGGTGCTGCGGCAACAATTGTCTATGTCTTTATTGGTGGCTTCTTAGCCGTAAGTTGGACAGATGCCATTCAGGCTTCCCTCATGTGCGTCGCCCTTGTCGTCACGCCCCTTGTTGTGATGAATGACCTAGGAGGCTTTAGTGCGACTGTCGATCGCGTCGTCGCGATTGACCCCAATATGGTTAACCTGATGAAGGGGCAGACTTTTGTTGGAATTATTAGCTTACTCGGATGGGGCTTAGGCTACTTTGGACAACCCCATATTCTTGTGCGCTTTATGGCCGCAGAATCGATTCGTGTGCTTCCGAACGCTCGCCGCATTTCGATTATGTGGATGATTTTCTGCTTATCGGGCGCCGTATCCGCCGGATTCTTTGGTGCCGCTTACTTCGCCGAGCACGTCGATCAGGTCGCTCAGGTTGCAGAAAATAACGAACGCATCTTTATTATCTTGGCGCAACTCCTCTTTAATCCCTGGATTGCGGGCATTTTGATGTCGGCGATTCTTGCGGCGATTATGTCGACTCTTTCTTGCCAACTTTTGGTCTGCTCATCGACTCTCACAGAAGACTTTTACCGCGCCTTTATCCGCCCGAAGGCTTCTCAGTTTGAATTGATGTGCTTTGGTCGCGGCATGGTTCTTTTGATTGCCTTGATTGCGATTTTGATGGCACTAGACCCCAATAGCCTCGTCTTTGGATTAGTGAGCTACGCGTGGGCAGGATTCGGTGCTGCCTTTGGTCCTGTGATTCTGATTGGCCTGTGGTGGCGTCGCATGAACCGCAAGGGTGCTTTGGCAGGGATGGTGACGGGCGCTGCCACAGTGCTTATTTGGCACCAGTTTGGTTGGCTTGGCCTTTATGAAATCATTCCTGGCTTTATCTTCGCGAGTATCGCCATCTTCATTGTGAGTTTGATGACAGAAGAACCCACAGACGAAATGAAGAAGAACTTTGATACGGTCGCTTCTGCTGTGCACGACATCTAAAGGAAGTGACATCAAACGAAAGGGGCCTCGCGGCCCCTTTTCTTTAGCTTAAGTCAATGGCGACCTATCGCGCTAACTTCGGAAGCACGGGTTCTGTGACACCCTTTAAGCCCACAAGAGCCAAGATCGTGAGAATTGTTAACTGCGGACCTAAGTAGGCCTTTTCGCAATTCCAGTATTCCTTAACCGAGTGGTTGTAGTCTTCTGTGCCACCAGCGCCCTGCGTTGTCGCGGGGATGCCGCGAGAGAGCGGAACGTTTTGGTCGGTTGCACCAAAGTTGTAGTTCTTTAATTCGATACCGAGCTCTTGCATCGCGGCGTAGGAGGCCTGAATCACGGGGCTATCGTCAGGGTTGACGCCTGCGGGGCGATCGCCAATTTGTTCGATCTTCGCAGAAATCTTTCCTGCGTCGCTTAAATGCCAGTATTCGTTTTCTTCCTTCACGGATTCTTCAACAAGAGGCAAGATGCTTGCGACAAACGTCTCAAGCGACTTTTGCTCGTAGCTACGAATATCGAGTTCGATTTCCGCTTGCGCGGCGATGGAATTGACTGTCGTACCGCCCTTAATGACACCAACGTTAAACGTGCAAACGGGGTCTTTCGGGTAATCGATCATGTCAATCTTATGCACTAAGCGGCAGATACCATGAACGGCAGAACCGTTGATGCCGAACTTTTTCATGCTGTGTCCGCCTGGACCTTCGAAGGTGATGCGATAGCGCTTGCAACCGACACCACCCTTTGTCAAACGGTGCACGGATGCGAAGTCAACCACAATCATGCCGTCGTAATCATTTGGCGCGTTCCAGAGCGCTTTGCTGCCACGCAAATCGCCGTTACCTTCTTCGCCCAAAGTGCCAACAAAGACGATGTCGCCTTCGGTCTCAATCTTTTGATCGTGTAAGGCGCGAGCGACTTGCAAAAGGGAAGAAAGTCCCGTGGCATCATCGGAAATACCAGGCGCATAGTAGGTGTTTCCTTCCTTACGAACCTTAATCGGGGTGCCTTCAGCAAAGACTGTATCAATGTGGGCGCCGAGAACGAGCACGGGGCCATTACCCTTACCCTTACGGCGAGCGATGACGTTACCGAGTTCGTCTTGTGTCACATCAGTTAGACCATTGATGCGAAGCATCTGGGCAAAGGCTTTCGCACGGAGTTCTTCTTTAAAAGGAGGCGCAGGGATTTCAACGAGCTCAATTTGCTCAGCGATACGTTTTTCTTGTTCTTCTTCAGCCTGCTTTAAAGCGGCTTTGACTTGTGGATTGGCTACCAAGGCCTTCATGGCCTTTATGCATTCGGGGCTACAGATTGGGCTAGATGTCTCTGCCATTGTTGTCTCCTTGGACGAATAATTGAGAAAAGCGCTTTTTCAAAGAAAATGGACGCTTTCAAACTAGGTGAATCCTAACTGAAACTACCTAGAAAAGGAAATGGCCCCGAAGGGCCACTTGTCTGAAACTGTATCCGCGAAAGAGCCAAACCGCGCTATTTCTTCCCTGGCTTCTTCGTAGAAACCTTCTTAGCCGCAACTTTCTTGGCAAGAGGCTTCTTCGCGACTACTTTCTTTGCTGCGACTTTTTTAACCGTCTTTTTCACGGTCGCTTTCTTAGTAACGATCTTCTTCGCCGAGGATTCTTTCGCTGCGGGTTTCTTTGGCGCACCCTTCTTGGCTAGTTTTTTCGCAACGACCTTGGTCGCTGCCTTCTTCGGCGCGCTTGTCTTTGCCACAACTTTCTTTGCCGCAATCTTCTTGACGGTCTTTTTGGGAAGAACTTTTTTCGTTGAAGTTTTCGTTGCCACTTTCTTTGTTGCAACCTTCTTTGCCGCAACTTTCTTAGGTGCAGCCTTTACTACAACCGCCTTCTTTACGGCAACTTCTTTCGGTTGTTCGCTCTTAGTGGCGACCTTTTCCGTAGGAGTGTTCTTAGGCTTAACTTCCGTAGTGGCGACCTTCTTTGCCTCTTCTTTCTTAAGAAGAGGTTTCTTTTCTTCTCCCTTTTTGGCAGGAGCCTTCTTGGCTTCCTTCTTCTCTGTTACCTTTTTAGCAGCAGGTGTCTCTTCTTTCTTCTGTGTTACCTTTTTAGTGGCTGGCGCCTCTTCTTTCTTGGCGACAACGGTCTCAGGCTTCGCCTCTTCTTTCTTTTGAGGCTCTTCGGGTTTGACTTCTTTTTTGGGTTCTTTTTTCTCGGGCACTTTCTTTTCTTCTTGAAGCTGCTTAATTTGTTCGGCTTGTTCTTTCACAAGCGCTTGCAACTTCTCAAAAGATTCCGCTGTCAAAGGTAGGCTCTTTACGCCGCCTTCTGTGTTTTCAACAACGTGATTAGGTAGCCCCACAGAGACGCTTGCGCCAACAGACTTTAAAACCACAGCGCTCGGACCAATCTGAGCGTTTTCTCCTACGGTAACGCCGCCTAGGATTTGAGCTCCGGCTCCCACAACAACGTTATTTTTAATCGTGAGTTTTCCTTGATCGGGACCAATATCGGTGCCGCCAATCGTTGCGCCCTGATAGATCGTGCAATCGTCACCAATTTCGACTGAATTACCAATCACAACGCCCATCCCGTGGTCAATGAAGACGCGGCGACCGATCTTCGCGCCTGGATGAATCTCAACGCCCGTAAAGAAACGCCCCAAGGAACTCACAACGCGCGCTGTCGTCGTCCACCCTTGAAGATAACACCAGTGCGCCGCACGATGAAACTGCAACGCATGAAACCCTGGGTAGCAAAGAGCCACTTCCAAGCGACTTTCTGCTGAGGAGTCTTTTTCGTAGATTGTCTTTAGATCTTCTTTGATTAAATCAAACATGGTGCACTCTCCATCCCGAAGTAAAGTGTCCTTCTCTAAACTTCACCCAAGAAATATCCTTCTCTCGTATTCTATTCGGCTTTGCCATCCTCTTTGGGTAAAACTTTCGATTTTTCTAAAAGAGTTTTCGCTTTTTTCGATCCAATGCGCTCGGTTTTCGAGCAAATAATCGCCGCACAAATCCCACGCAACAAATCCACCTCGCTTTGCGTCAGATGCGCCCTCTCAAATAGCGCTCGACTCATCGCCATAATGTTTTTTGGCTCTTTGGGGTCAAGCGCTTCGCAAGAGATCATCGCTTTTTCCCAATGCGTGAGAAACCCTTCTAAGGCCGCTATCGAGGCGGGAGCCTCGTGAGCAAACCTCTCTTGCCAATCATATAAAAAGCCCTCGCCCTTTTCGTTTTGCAAAATTGCCATATGCATTTCATAGGCGACGATTTGCACGGCTTGCGCAAGATTTAAGCTCGGGCTTTCGGGATTGGCGGCAATCGCGGCACAGGCGCTACATAGCGTGAGTTCCTCGTTAGTTAAGCCCGACCTCTCGCAGCCAAAAAGAAAAGCAATACGGCCCTCTGTATTTTTTGCGTCCTCTAAAAAGGTGTAGGCCTCTTTAATGCAGGAATGAAGGTCCTTGAGAGCTGGCCCGTATTCGCGGCTGTAACCGGAAAGGGCAATCGCGAAGGTGACATCCGAAAACGCCTCCCTAAGTGTGGCAAAAGACTTGGAATTCGTTAAGACATCGACTGACGTTGTCGCTAGGGCAACCGCTTCAGGGTGCGTGCGGTAATTGGGTTCTTTGGGAGAGACAACGCGTAAATCGGTAAAGCCCATTGTCTTGATGGCGCGCGCGGCTGACCCGATATTTCCTGGGTGGCTTGGTTCAGCCAAAACAAAACAGACGCGTTTGGCGCAATTTGGAACTACTTGCACTGTTGTTTTTCCTCTAAAATGTCGCGACTTGCATTTTAACGGTGCAACCGATATTGCGTCGGTCTTTAACAATCGAAAAAAGAATTCTGATTTCGGATATTTGTGCTATGACTTCACCACAACTACAGATTGCTATGCGCGCGGCACTAGCCGCAGGAAAAATCATCAATCGCGAGTCTTTGAGACTCGATCGAGTTGAATTTCGGGAAAAGGCCCAATTCGATTACGTAAGCGAAGTCGACATTCAAAGCGAAGTCACGATCTGTGAGATGATTCACGAGTACTTCCCGAAAGATAGCATCCTCACGGAAGAATCGGGTCGCTGCTACAAAGGCAATAACGACTATGTTTGGATTATCGATCCTTTGGACGGCACAACCAATTTCTTACACGGCTTTCCTCAGTACGCCGTATCCATTGCCTTAACGCAAGGGAAAAACGTTCTCGTTGGTGTCGTTTACGACCCTGTGCGTAACGAACTCTTTACGGCCGAACGTGGTCAAGGCACTTTCCTTAACAATCACCGCGTTCGTGTTTCAGGGTGCGAAAAGATGGAAAAAGCCCTCATTGGTACGGGCTTTCCCTTCCGCCGTAACGACAATTACACGGATTTCTTACCGAAGTTCGAGCGTGTGGCGCGAGCCGCCGCTGGGCTGCGGCGCGCTGGGTCTTGTGCCCTAGATCTCGCGTACGTGGCCTGCGGTCGGTTAGATGGCTACTGGGAAGCGAACGTTAATAGCTGGGATATGGCAGCAGGCACGCTCTTGGTACTCGAAGCCGGGGGGTTAGTGACCGCGCTTGATGGTCAAGATGACTATCTGACGCGTGGCAGCATTTGCTCAGGAACGCCGAAGATTTTCTCGACTCTGCTACTGAATGTTTGGGATAGAAAAGACGATTTGCTTTTAAAGGCCCAGAACTAATGCTTTTGCCAGACCGCGAAACGACACGCCGGATCGCTCGGCGCGAAAGTGACCCTTACGCGGGTCACACCCCGCTTATGCGGCAGTACTTTCGTTTACGCGATGAAAATCCTGGCACGCTTCTTTTATTTCGGCTCGGAGACTTTTACGAAACCTTCTTTGAAGACGCGGTGAAGGTCTCTCGCCTCTTGGGGCTTACGCTTACGCGGCGCGGCACCTTTGATGGAAAACCGATCCCGATGGCAGGGATTCCCGCTTCAACGCTTGAACAATATCTTGCGCGCCTTGTGAAATGCGGCGAATCCGTTGCGATTTCCGAACAGGTCGATGCAATCGGCGCCGATAAAGGCGCGATGATGGAGCGCCGTGTTGTGCGTATTGTCACCCCTGGGACACTGACTGACAACGCGCTCTTAAATGAGAAATCCGATTCGGTTCTTCTTTCCCTTACGCTTCCGAAACTAAAAACGGGGGAAGCCGCTCTTGTTTGGCTCACATTAACAAACGGCAAATTTTGCGCGACAAAAGTTCCCGTTGACGCACTAAGCGAAGCGCTCACTCGCGTAGGGCCCTCGGAAGTTTTAGCAAGCGAAAAGACAAAAGCCTTTTTAGAAACCTTAAATCTCTCCTTAAAAGTTACTGAGCTTCCCGACTGGCACTTTGATAGTGAAAAGGGAGAGAAAACGCTCAAAACCATTTTTGGCCTAGCGACCCTTCGCTCTTGGTCACTAGAAAATGAAACGGGCATCCTAGAGGCGACTAACGCCCTTTTAGATTACGTCGATCAAACGCAGGTTGAAGCCACTCCCCATCTTGAGCCCCTCATCGTTCAAAGCGAGAGCGCCTTTATTGGGCTGGATCCTGCCACACGACGCAACTTAGAGATCGATCTCTCACTTCACGAGGGAGACGGCCCTACCCTATTTCGTGTTCTCGATACCTGTAAAACAGGAATGGGTAGCCGCAAACTACGAAGCTGGATTACGCAACCCTTAAGAGACGCCCGAACTGCCTCATCTCGGCACGAAGCCATCGCGCTTCTCATGAGTCATCCGCACTTTATTGATGAACTCACAGAGATCCTCAAGACGCTTCCTGATATCGAGCGCATCGCAGGGCGCATTGCCTTAAAGAGCGTTCGTCCGAAAGAAGCGGCCGCCTTGCGTGATGCGTTGCCGCAAATCGAGGCTCTCAAAGTGGGTCTTGCGGCCTATGAGAGTGACTCCCAACTTTTTCATGTCTTTACTCCCGCCTTAAGCTTGAACCCCGTGTTTTACACACGTTTAAAGGACATGCTTCTTGATGAACCCGCGAGCCTTTTGCGTGAAGGCGACGTGATTCGAAGCGAGGCGGACGCAGATCTTGCTGAGCAGCGCAAATTGCGTGATAACGCCGGAGACTTCTTAGCGCAACTTGAAGTGCGCGAGCGCGAGCGCACGGGAATTGCCACACTGCGCGTTGAATATAACCAAGTCTCGGGTTACTACATCGAGGTTTCTCGAGGCCAGGCAGGAAATGTCCCCGAAGACTACAGAAGACGGCAGACACTCAAAAATACCGAGCGCTTTATTACGCCCGAATTAAAGGCGTTTGAGGATAAAGCGCTAAGCGCCAAAGAACGGGCTCGCCAAATTGAAAAGCGTCTTTGGGATCAGTTAGTGACAGAGCTCAATGACTTTGTCCCCGCATTACTTGAAGCGGCTAACGCCTTAAGTTCGCTTGACGCTTTGATTGCATTAACGCGGCACGCCGTAGAGTGCAATTGGGTTTGCCCGGAATTTAATCAATCCAATAGTATCGAGATTCGCCAAGGGCGACACCCCGTAATCGAAAAAGTGATCGACAACTATGTGCCCAATGACTGTGTTTTGGGCCCTGGGAGGCGCCTCCTTGTTATCACGGGGCCGAACATGGGCGGGAAGTCCACCTACATGCGGTCGATTGCGCTTATTGTGCTACTTGCTTACGCGGGATCTTTTGTCCCAGCGAAAGCGGCAAAAATTGGCGCGGTCGATAAGATTTTGACCCGCATTGGCGCTTCGGACGACTTAGCGCGTGGGCGCTCGACCTTTATGGTCGAAATGACAGAAGCCGCCACCATTCTGAATCAAGCAACAGAATTCTCGCTTGTTTTAATGGATGAGATCGGTCGCGGCACATCAACTTACGATGGATTAAGTCTAGCGGCTGCGATTGCTTGCGACTTAGCCGAAAGAGCTCGAAGCTTGACGCTCTTTGCGACGCACTACTTTGAATTAACGCAACTTGTGCACACACTCAAAGAAACCGTCAACATTCATGTGTGCGCCGAACAAGTGGGAAATACTGTTGTCTTTCTTCACGATATTAAAGAGGGGCCTGCGAGCCGCTCCTACGGCATAGCGGTCGCAAAACTCGCTGGCATTCGCCCTAGCGTCATTCGCCGTGCTAGCTCTTACCTTAAGACGCTAGAAAATCGCGCCATCGAAACAAAAGACCAACCCGATCTTTTTACCTCATTAAACGAAGCAGAAGATGCGCAAGAGACGGAACCCTCGGAAGAAGCCAAAAAGCTCAAAGCCTACGTCGAGGCCACTTCAGAAATCGATGTTGATGCGCTTACTCCGCGAGAAGCGATGAATCTTATTTATGAGTTGCGAGAAGCGGCAAAGAAGGTTCTTACGCAAGCGCAAAAGAAAGACTAAAGAACTGTTCTTTCGTCGCTAGCTTCAATGTGTGGCCACGCGGCCGTCAAGTAGACCATCATCGAATAAAGCGTTAAGGCGCAGGCAATGTAAATCAATACCGTGCCAATCATCGCAATATCGATTCCTAAGAAAGGATCAAAATAGAGGAGGAAGGCAATCGCTGTCATCTGAGCGATGGTCTTAATCTTGCCGTAAGCATTGACTTTCACAAACTTTGCCGCATGAATCTTGGCCATCCATTCACGAAGAGCTGTCACAGCAATCTCGCGACCGATAATAATCAAAGCCACAAGCATATCGACGCGATCGAAATACATCAAAACAAGGATCGCTGAACAGACAACCAACTTATCGGCAACCGCGTCTAAGAAGGCGCCCTTGGCGGTCATCATGTTCCAGCGGCGGGCAAGAAATCCGTCTAACGCATCGGTAATCGCCGCAATCGAAAACATCGCGCACGCAAGGAGATTTTTCATGTGCGGGGAAAGAAACGCGTCAGGGAAGTAAAAAATCCCAACAATGAGCGGGATAAACGCGATACGTGCCCATGTCAAAGCCATGGGTACATTAAACGGTTTATGTGTTCGCTCTGTCATTGTCGACCCCGTGAAGTTGCGAATAAATACGCTGCGCAAGTTTACGCGAGATTCCTTCGATTTTGGCTATATCATCAACGGAGGCTTTCGTTAGACCTCGGATGCCGCCGAATTGAGAAATCAACTTTTGCCGCCTTTTCGCCCCTATTCCTTCAATGTCTTCAACGCGTGTTGTAAGTCTTGTGCGACTTCTCTTAGCGCGCATTCCCGTGATTGCAAAGCGGTGCGCCTCATCGCGAATCATCGCGATAAGCATCAAAGCGGGGCTTTCCGCTCCTAAAACGAGGGGAGGTCTTTGATCGGCGAAAACGAGGGTTTCAAGTCCAGTTTTCCGGCCTTCGCCCTTTGCGACGCCAACCAAAACTGCAAGTGGCAAACCCAATTCAGAGAAAACGTCGCGCGCGCTACTAATCTGGCCCTTGCCACCATCGACAAGAACAAGAGTCGGAAGTTTCGCTTCGCCTCGCGCCACCGGTGTGTAACGTCGTACGAGCACTTCGCGCATCGCGGCGTAGTCGTCTCCAGGCGTGACGTCTTCAATGTTAAAGCGCCGATAGCGGCTTGAATCCATCCCGGTGCCTGCAAAAACAACGCAGGACGCTTGTGTGGCTTCTCCGGCCGTATGCGAAATATCAAAGCACTCGATACGAATATCGTGCAGTTCTTCTTCGGATAAGTTAAGTGACAAGACTCTCACGAGATCATCAACGCGGCGTCTTTCGCCACCTAATTCTCTTAGGCGCGTTTCTAGAGCAATCTTGGCTCCCATCTCACACATCTCAAGCCACTTGCGTCGCATCTGTTGCGGCTCGTAAACGAAAGTCGTTTTCGAGGCCCGTTCTTCGCCTAAGGCTCGGGAAATTGCGTCGGTCTCCCAAGACTCAGCGCTAATTAACACAGGAGGAATTGTTTGCTCCGCGTAATGCTGACTTAAAAACGCTTCAAAGACATCAACGGATTTCAGTTCTTCACTTGAACTTACTTTCGGGAAAAAGGCGTGGTCTCCTAAGTGGCGACCACCTCGGACCATCGCAAGATTCACGCAAACAACGCCACTAGCGATCGCGATGGCAATAATGTCTGTATCTTTGACAACACCCGTGGGTTCAACAACTTGGTCTCGCACAGCGTCCGATAACGCCGCAATACGGTCTCGTAAGAGTGCTGCCTTTTCATACTCAAAACGTTCGCTTGCGGCAAACATCTCTTTTTTGAGAGCCTCAATTAACTTGGCGGCGTCTCCACTTAAAAAGCGGCAGGCTTCATTGACATCTTGCTCGTATGTGGCTTCATCAATGGCTCCCACGCAGGGCGCCGAGCACCGTCCCATCTGCCCCATCAAACAGGCACGAGACCGATTGTGAAACACCGCCTCTTCGCAGGTGCGAATCTTAAAGATGCGTTGTAAGACACTAATGGCTTCCTTTGCCGCACTCGCATTTGGGTAGGGGCCAAAAAAGCGTGAGCGCTTATCGATTGCTCCCCGATAGTAAGAAACTCGTGGGAAGGAATCTGCGGAAAGCTTCACATACGGATAACTCTTATCGTCTCGAAAGAGAATGTTGTACTTTGGGGTAAGCGTCTTAATGAGGTTATTCTCTAAGATAAGAGCTTCAGCCTCACTACGCACCACAGAGGTTTCAATGGAGGCGATGTGCGAGACCATCAAAGCGATACGAGGCGACAAATCGTTTTTCTGAAAGTACGAACTCACACGGCGCTTTAAATTGCTTGCCTTCCCGACATACAAGCACTTTCCTTCGCTATCAAAATAGCGATAGACCCCAGGTAAATTGGGAAGCCCATCGAGAACTGTCTTATAGTCGTTTAAACTAATCGCTTGCATGAAAATTAAGTTCGAGGAAACGATGCTTCGTTGCGATATCTTTTGTCGCGTGATTGATAACTTTGGTGACGCTGGCGTTGCTTGGCGTCTTGCTCGCAGTCTACAGCGCGAAGAGCTCTTTTGCGTGCGCCTTATTATCGATAACTTAGAGACACTCGCAAAACTTAATCCCAAAGTCGATTCCCAAAGAGAAGAGCAAACCGTTGACTCCATCACAGTTACCCTTTGGGATAAAGCCTTTGAAGAAAGTGCCGTTCCCGCCGATTGCGTAATCGAAGCGTTTTCTTGTTTTCTCCCGACTCAATATGAAGCGAAAATTAACGAGCGTTTTAAAGCGGGACGCCCCGTCAGTGTCGTTGCGTTGGATTACCTGACTGCAGAAAGTTACGCCGAAGAGTTCCATGGGCTCCCAAGCCCACACCCCAAGTACGGCTATCCCAAACGCTTTTTCTTTCCTGGGTTTACGCGAAAAACAGGCGGCTTATTTATTGAAGACGACTTTGAGAAGCGCCGCGCTCAATTTACAAAAGAAAAGAAAGAACTCTTTCTTAAGTCCCTAGGAGTTAATCCTAATAGCCCATTAAAAGTTCTTCTTTTTACCTACCCAACGCTTGACGTTAAAGGACTTGCGAAAAGTTTTGCTAAAACGCATCTTTCTATCGAGATGCTCCTTTGTGTTGGAGCTGCGCAGGAGCGCCTTGCCAAAGAAATCGCGTCTTTGGGAGCCAAAAACATCCACTGCCTAGCGCTTCCCATGGTAGCCCAAGAAGAATTCGATTTACTCCTTTGGTCAGCCGACTACCTGATTGTCCGAGGCGAAGACAGTGCTTCGCGTGCTCTTTTAAGTGGGGTTCCCTACTTGTGGACGCTTTACCCACAAAAAGAAAACGCCCACATGACGAAGATGGAAGCCTTCGAAGCGACGCTCAAAAGTTCTTACCCGCCAGAACTCCTTAGCTTAAGAAATCGGATTGAAAGGGCTCTTAATTTAGGTGAGGCCCCCGACGCAGTTGACCTCAAAACTTACCTTCAAGAAAAGGAAAAGTTTGAAAAAGCGGCCCTCATTTACACAAAAAAGTGTCTAAATCTCCCAAGAGCCCCCCAAAAAATCGCACAAATGCTTCGCGACGGATTAAAATGATGCGTTTTTGATTTGGACGGGGCGGGAAAAAACTTCATTTCCGGCTCATATCGCTTAAGCAAAGGAAATTTTCATGAAAACAGCGCAAGAACTGCGAGCCGGCAACGTCTTCATGGTCGGCAAAGATCCGATGGTCGTTCTCAAGGCCGTGTACGCTAAGGGCGGACGCGGTGCATCGACAGTCAAGATGAAGATGAAGAACCTCTTAACAAACGCCGTCACGGAAATCGTTTACCGTGCTGACGACAAGTTCGATGACATCGTTCTTGAACGTAAAGAACTCACCTACTCGTACTACGCCAATCCGACCTATGTCTGGACTGACGACGAATACAACATGTACGACGTGGAAGAAGACACAATGGAAGAAGCCAAGAAGTACCTCACCGATAGTGATGAATTAAAGGCCGAAGCCGTCTTCTACGAAGGACGCGTCATTGGTATTGAACTTCCGACAATGATTGTTCGCGAAGTCGCGTACACAGAGCCCGCCGTGAAGGGTGATACCTCGGGTAAGGTGATGAAGCCTGCGAAACTCGCGAGCGGCTTCGTTCTTGATGTGCCCGCCTTCGTTAACGTTGGCGACAAGATCGAAATCGATACCCGCACAAGCGAATATCGTAGCCGCGTGAAGTAATCACGAAAGTTCGGTTTTCCTGAAAGACGGGTGCTGCGGCGCCCGTTTTTTATTTCTCTTCTAAGGGATTTGCGCGAGTCATTTCTCTCGCAAAAGATTCTCCTCTCGGGTATTCTTCTTTGAAGTTTGCTGTTTTCCCCCATCCATTGCCTGTTGGAGAGAAGCATGCCGTCCTTTTATGAGCCAAAGGCGCTTACCGCCGAAGAACGTCTTAACCACGCCAAACGCTTTTTAAGCGCCTACGGCAAAGACCACGATGTGCATTTTGAATTCGATGGACAGCCGCAAACCGACGGGAAAATCGTTTGGCTCGGAAGCCTCGACCCGAACAATCCTACCTTTATTACGAGGGCTCTCGCGCACGGCATGCACGAGATGCTTCACGTCACAGATACCGACCTCACGCAGTATCAGAGGGGAGCTAAAAGCGCCTTAGCCGCAGAACTTATGAATGTGCTCGAGGACGTGAGAATCGATACCCTTGGAATGCAACGCTATCCAGGCTACAGAGTCTGGCGTAACGAACTTGCTGACCTCTTAGCAAGCGAAGGGTGTTTGCGCGCTGCCTATGGCGCCAAGGACCTTTCGATACCTGACCTGGTTTCGACGTGGCTACACGCGGAACTCTTAGCTCCTTTGGATGTCGGCTGGGCGCAGCGCTATCACTTGCCTCTTAGAAGCGCGGTTCTCAATCATCTATCGAGCGAAATCGTTGAAAGCCTTTTAAAGACAGCGAAAGCGATCGAAAAGGCACAGTCAACTGAAGACGTCGCCCGCCTTACCGAGAAACTGCTTCAAATCCTCTTAAAAGAAAAAATTTCATCCAATGCCGATGACGAATTAGACCTTTTTTCTGATGTCGATCAATTCGATAAAGATCGGTCGCTAGAAGCACTGCAAAACGCCGCAAGAAGCCCCGTTTCAAAAGAAAAGTTGCACCCCTTAGTTGACGTACGAAAAGCGCAGGCGACAGCGTTTTCTGAGAAAAAGCCCTTTACGCCTAAGCTTTGGCCCGAAAACACCACAGATCGCCAACTCTTAGAAGACGCCGAACTTTACTCAGAAAAGTTTCGCAATGAGGCCCCCAATCTACAAACACTCACGACGCGCTTTAAGCGTGTTTTGCGAGGACCCGCCGCACAGAGCTACGCCAAACGCTCAGGGCCACAATTGACTCCTGACTTTGCCATCCGCGTTGGACTGCGCGATGAACGACTCTTTTTAAATGAGCGCACAGCAAAAGTGCCTAACGCTGAGGTTGTATTGCTCCTAGACCGCTCGGGGTCGATGGGAGTCGATCGCATGACAAAAGCGAAAATCGCGCTTGCTTCCCTTGTGAAAGCGCTAAGTCCCATTCGAGGGATTGAAACAACCTGTGCGCTCTTCCCTGGGCCCTGCCGCGCGCCTCTGGCTTTAGCGAAGACCCGTAAAGAAACAGAAGACGTTTTCTTACGGCGCTTTGCGGGAATCGGAGCCTTTGGCGCCACGCCCTTTGCCGAAGCCATGATTTGGGCAATCGACACGCTTAAAAAATCGCCCCATAAAAAGAAGCTTCTTATCGTGATTACCGATGGCCTATTTCAAGAAGAAAACGCCGCAGCCCTACGCGACGCGCTTGAGAAAAATTTCATTGAAATGGCGCTTTTAAATATCGACACGGAAAACCCTGCGATTTGCGAAAACACCGTCAATGTCGCAGAAAGCGACAAAATTGGCGCGGCTCTCATTGAGTTAATTGAGGGCACCAGCTTTGCAAAAGAAAACGGCCGAGCTTAAGTCGACCGCTTCTTAAAGAATTGCTAGAGAAAAAGGAAGGTTTAGATTTCGCCAAACTTTTCTTTGCAGCGCGCTAAGTGTTTCTCGGGACCAAAGTCATCGTAGAACTCAAAGGGCTGATGAATCCACGGATTGTCGTCATACTTCACAACGTAGTAATCCGGGATAATCACGGAGCTCTTTTTCACCCAAATCGTTGCGGTCTTCACTTCCGTAATACGCGGATAGCTTGCTTTTAAATGCTCGATGACTTTGACAACTGTTTTGCCTGAATCGCAAAGGTCATCGACAAGAAGAAGTTTTCCGTGCAGATCACTCATTCCCGTAATGTATCTTGCGATATCCAAGTCGCCCTGAACGGTACCGGCAGCGGCTCTATAGGAGCTTGTTGTCAAAACAGCCAAAGGCATGGAGTTATAGATACGGCTAAAGAAGTCTCCTGGGCGCATACCACCACGCGCTAAGCACAAGAGGGAATCGAACTTCCAACCGCTTGCTGTGACCCGGGCAACGAGTCTTTCGCAAAGATCGACGTACTCAGACCAACTGACGTATACGTGCTCCATTTTTCTTTCCTTTCTTTTGGGCTCGAATTTTTTCTTCGGAAACGAAAAACCGAGAGTATCTTCTACTCTCGGCTATTCGTCAATTCTTAATTAAACAAATCGTGCAACAAAATCGTTTGATTGCGATCGGGGCCAGTTGAAACCAAAGCAATCGGGCAACCCGCCACTTCACTTAAGCGCTTCAAATAACGCTGTGCGGACTCAGGAAGTTCTTCCCAACGGGTCTTGCCGAACGTGCTTTCCTTCCAGCCTGGGAAGTCCTCGTAAACGGCTTCACACTGCGCGACGGCTTCTGCGCCATTGGGCATGATATCAACGGATTTGCCATTGACCTTATAACCAACGCCCAAACGCACGGTCTCTAAACCATCTAAAACGTCAAGCTTCATCACCGCTAAGCCACGCAAGCCATTAATTTGCACGGCGCGACGTAGCGCTGCGCCATCAAACCACCCACAGCGACGTGGACGACCTGTGACGGCACCGTATTCGTTGCCCTTAGCGCGAAGGGTCTCTCCTTCTTCCCCGAAGAGTTCTGTTGGGAAAGGACCTTCGCCCACGCGTGTGCAATAGGCCTTTGTGATACCTAAAACGTAATCCAAACGATGTGGGCCCACGCCCGCACCTGCGCAAGCAGAACCCGCAACGGTATTTGAACTTGTCACATAGGGGAATGTCCCGTGATCGATATCGAGCATCGAGCCTTGGGCTCCTTCAAAAAGAAAGCGCTTTCCTTCGTCCATTTGGGCATTTAATGTCGCTGACACATCGCAAAGCATGGGCTTTAAGCGAGCGGCATAAGAAAGAGCGCCGTCGATTACCTTTTGCGGGTCAACGGCTTCGGCACCCAAGAACTTGGTTAAGACAAAGTTATGTAACTCAAGAATGGCGCGAACGCGTTCTGCAAAGTGGGCTTCATCGTAAAGATCGTTGACGCGAACCGAGCGGCGAGCGACTTTGTCTTCGTACGCAGGACCAATGCCGCGACCTGTGGTACCAATCTTTTTGGCGCCAAGAGCGGCTTCACGGGCCTTATCAAGAGCGACGTGATACGGTAAAAGAAGAGCGGCGTTACCAGAAACTCTCATGCGAGATTCCGCGTCAACACCCTTAGCTTCCAATTCATCCAATTCCGAGAAAAACGCCTCAGGAGAAAACACCACGCCGTTTCCGAGATAGCAAATCTTTCCCGGATGCATGATTCCAGAAGGAATCAAACGCAAAATCGTCTTTTGCCCATTGATGACCAATGTGTGACCTGCGTTATTGCCGCCATTAAAGCGCACAACGCCATCGGCCTTCTCGCCTAACCAGTCAACAATCTTCCCCTTGCCTTCGTCGCCCCATTGGGCTCCCACGATGACAACATTCTTTGCCATTTTTAAATCTCCAAAAATTAAAAAACAAAAATCTTTACTCGCAAAAAAGCACCAGCAGTTAAAGCATCCAATCAATAGCCCAAATAAAGGTAAGAGCAAGAACAATGACAGCAAACGCCACACGTCTGACCTGCGAAGCCGGGATAAGACTCACTTCTTTTAGCATCTTCTGCCAAAGCTCGGGATTGACCATTGGGAGAATGGCCTCAAAAACGGCCATGAACCCTAGCGCCAAAAGAATCGTCTTCATTGTTCTTTTCTTAAACGGGACCTAAAAGATCGGACTACTTTACCTCCGGTTGCTTTAAGTACTGGAAGAAGTCGCTAGCCGAGTCAATCACCATCACGTCACCGGGCTTCGCGAAACTGGCGCGATAGGCCTCCAAGTTACGGTAAAAGCGAGCGAACTCGGGATTCTTTCCAAACGCTTGTGCATAAATCTCATTGGCTCGTGCGTCGCCATCGCCCTTGACTTGTTGGGCTTCACGATAGGCTTGAGCAAGAATGACTTCCCGCTGACGATCGGCATCAGCGCGAATCTTTTCAGCCTCAGCCGCGCCCTTGCTACGCTCTTCGCTTGCAACGCGCTTACGTTCGGCTTCCATACGGCGATACACGGATTCACTAATTTCTGGGGTGAAGTCAACGCGCTTTAAGCGCACATCGACCACATCAATTCCCACGTCCTTCATACGCATCTGCAGGGCATTGCGAATATCACGCATCGATTGCTCACGCATTTTCGAGGTGATTTCGTTTACGGTTCTGCGGTTTACGGTCTGGTTTAAGACGTCACGCAAGAGTGCCGCCATACGGTCTTCAGCGGCACGTTCCGAACCTTGGAACGAAACCCAGTAGCGACGAGGATCTTCGATACGCCACTTCACAAAGCTATCGATTAAAAGGTTCTTCTTTTCGCTTGTCTGCACGAGATCGGCATTTGGCGTATCCATTGTGAGAATGCGCTTATCCAAATAAACGATGTTCTGCAAGGGGGCAGGAAGTTTCACATAAAGGCCAGGCGCGGTCTTCACGTCCTTTAATTCACCCAAGGCAAACACAAGGGCGTATTCGCGTTCGCCCACGGTGTATAGGCAGAGGCGCGCTAACGCCAAAACAATCAAAATTCCAATCGCAATGCTCGAAATGAGTTTTTTCATTATCTTCTCTCCCAGGGTATCAACGGCCACGCAAACGCATTAATGTGCGCGGGTCTAGATCCGTGGAAGGATCATTTGTTACAGCTGTTGTGTTTGTTGTTGTCTGCGATGTTGTTGTCGCGTGAGAGGCCTCAGTGGTTGTTTGCAGTGTCTTACTCTTTTCAAGGAGCTTATCAAAGGGTAGATAAAGCAAACTGTTCGAGCCCTTCGTATCCACATAAACCTTCGTGGCGTTCGAATACACATCGCGCATCGTATCGATGTACATACGGTCGCGCGTCACACGAGGCGCTTTTTTGTATTCAGAAAACACCTTATCAAAGCGCTCGGCATCACCCGTTGCGGTTTCAATCACACGAGTCTTGTAGCCTTCTGCTTCTTGACGCAGGCGTGAGGCTAAGCCTTTAGCCTTCGGAATCACAGCGTTGGCGTACGCTTCGCCTTCGTTAATTTGACGCTCACGGTCCTGGCCGGCTTTCACCGCGTCGTTAAAGGCCGCCTGCACTTGTTCTGGAGGCTGCGCATTCTGAATGGCCACACTCATCACCTCGATACCCGTCTGATAGCGATCGAGCATCGCTTGCATGGCTTGCTTGACGTTTTCGACAATCTCAAGCTTATTTTCGAATAGGACCGAGTCCATTGTCTTACGACCCACGACTTCACGCATAGCGCTTTCGGCGGCTTGGAAAACAGACAAATCCGGGTTCCGAGTCTTAAAGAGGAAGTCCTTAGCGGCACCGGGTTTAATACGGTACTGCACGTTAAACATCACATCGACAATGTTTTCGTCGTCTGTGAGCATCAACGCTTCTTTTAAGCGTGTTGTCGCTCCATGAATACCGACTTCCACTTTACGTACGCTCGAGATATCAACAATCTCAGCGTCTTGAATCGGGTACGGAATGTGCCAATTAAAACCTGCGGTGGCATCACGTGTGTACTTACCGAACGTTGTCACAACACCAATCTGGCCTTCGGGAACGATGTAAAAACCCGATGCGCCCCAAAGAAGGACAACGGCAGCAAACAAGAGTCCCACGAATTTGAAATTTGTCTTCGGGGGCTTGACGGAAAAGTTCGGGACACGACGCCGTGGCGGAGGTTCACGACCGCCATTTCCGTTATCTCCTGAACCAGAGGATTGTGGGCGACGGTCTTCCCCGCCCATTAGCCCTCCGAGGATTTTGTTGAAATCATCCCAAAGTTGGTCTAAGTCATTCTGTGGGGGCTTGTTGCGGTTATTCTGCGAGAGGTCATCCTCAGGCTTTTGCGGCTCTTGGTCACCATCGGGGTTCGAATCTGACGAGCGGCCCCAGCGGGGATCATTGATCGGCATATAGTGGCATCCTTCTGAAAAAGCGGCAAAAAAAGCATCGTTGCAAGCAAAGCGAAACCTCTTTCTTGCGCGCTAGAAATTACCTGCTTAGTTTAGCACCTAAGAGCGCGTCTCTAAAAGGAAAAAACCGTGAAAACGACTAAGAGAAAACGCCTATTTTTTCTCTGTTTTAACGAAAAGAAACAACAAAAATTCGGATAGAAAAGTTCTTAGGAGAAAGGTCGCCCGACCCAAAGAAAGGAAATCGATAAGTTTCGCTAGTAAACTAGCGAAAATTCCTATAAGATTCGCTAACCAACTAGAGAAAATTACTATAAGAATCTCTACTTAACTAGAGAAAATTACCATGAACCGTTTCGTCAAAAGAGATTTAGGTCCGGAACTTCTTACGGATACGCCCCCGCGCGCTGTGCTTATCTATGGACCGCGTCGCATTGGAAAAAGTACGTTGCTCGAGCATTTAATTGGCAAAGAGCCTCGGCGCTGGTTCAATGGAGACTTACCAGAGACTGTGCAGGAGTTGGACTTTAAAAGTTCAGGGGACGTTCTTAACGCCCTTTTGCAGGCTCCCAATATTGTCATCGACGAAGCGCACAAGATTCCCAATATCGGAAACATCGTCAAAATCCTCGTTGATGCTAACGAAAAGCTCCAAACCCCGAGACGTATTTTTATCACAAGTTCTTCTGCCTTTTATCTCACAGCAATCAAAGAATCGGCCTTAGGTCGCGTTGTCTCTCGGCAGATGTGGCCATTTTCTTTAAATGAACTTGCTCGCGAAATCGGCTGGGGGCGCTTGAGTGAAACCATTGACCACCGCATTGTTTACGGCATGATGCCTATGGTCTATGAAGATCCCGAAAAAGCACGAAGCTATCTACTCGATTACTGTGAAGGCCTTCTTTTGCGCGATTTCTTTGAAGAAAACTTACTGCGCTATTCAGCCAAATTAAGGCTCTTACTAAAGCTCCTGGCTCTTCGCGTGGGCTCTGAGGTATCTTACGACAGTCTCGCTCGAGAGGTGGGCCTTAACCGCATGACAATTGAGGACTACATTAGTCGCCTACAGAAAGCATCCTTGATTCGTGTGTGCCCATCGTTTTCACGCAATTTGGCTAATGAATTAAAAAAAGGTAAGAAAATCTACTTTTTCGATACTGGCGTACGCAATGCTCTAATCAACAACTTTTCCCCACTTAACGCACGAGACGATGCTGGAGCCCTTTGGGAAAACTTTTTCTTTATGGAGCGCGTCAAATTGCACGACACAAAGCGCGACTTCAAAGATATGTATTTCTGGAGAACGAAAGGCAACTCTCCGAAAGAAATCGACTTTATTGAAGTCGTTGATAACGCCATCGAGGCCTTTGAGTGCAAGCTTTCGAGTAAAGAGAAAAGTAAACACGCGAAGCTTTTTTCTGAAACCTACAAAAATGCCTCGGTGAGAACCGTCTCACCGAGAGATTGCTTTGCGATTTTTTCTGAAAAATAGCCTTCGGACTTGTTAGCGTAACTCAGTGTTTCGGGAAATCTTTTTCATGATGAAATTAAGAATCGTCCCGTAAATTGGCACAAAGACCAAAAGGTTCACAATGATTTTTAGCGTGAGGTCAACGCTAGCGATCTCAAACCAGTGTGCCGCCATCCAAGCATCGGTTGTTTGATAGAAGGCAACCGAATAAAAAAGATACGTATCGACAATATTTCCAAAAAAGCCCGATGCCGCAGGTCCCAACCACCACGCAAATCGCATTAAGCGACGAAAGACAGAAATATCCAAAAGTTGACTTACAAAGTAAGCAAAAAGAGAGGCAACCGCAATACGCAAAACAAAAATGTTAAGGCTAAAAAGCGGTTCAATTCCCTGAAAAGTTCCTCGTTCAAAAAGAACCCCCACAAGGTAACTCAAAATAAAACCAGGAATCGCAGCGCGTCTAACAATCGAGCGCGCCTTCTCGGAACCGAAAAGCCGCACGGTAAGGTCCGTTGCCACATAGATAAAGGGATAGGTAAACATCCCCCACGTTGTTTCGATGCCGTGAAGCGTTAATGGAATTTGAACGGCAAAGTTACTAAGGACAATGAGCGCAAGGTGTACGAGGCAAAGTCTTGTTGTCGGAAACGATGTTCTGTCTTCGGATAACAAGGTAGTTTCTTTCATTTTTTTCTTTCTTTCGTCTATATCAAATTGTCGGGCGCAGGATTGTACATTGTCCGAGTCAATCCCTCGAAAAAAAGAAGAAAAAAATTCGGGCCAGAATCTTTCAATCGAACCCTGGCCCGAAATCGTTTTTTACCCCCAACTCAAAGGCTTCGGGAGAATCTCTTTATAAACCTAGCCAACGCCAAGCGAGATGAATGGTGAGGAAGATCGGGATGATGAACATAAAGACGTATTTGGCACAATACGGCATTTTCA
>CAVEMY010000025.1:0-23717 GCA_963617005.1 Parabacteroides distasonis
GCATTTCTCTGTTTTTCTTAAGTATCTCTCTATAGAATGTGCCTCAGTTTTTCCAATAATCAGAAAACATCGGTCCAATCGCGTCCACTGCGAGGGGAAAGGTGCAGTTACTTAAAGGAAGATGAAGTGGCAAATCTAATCAATCGTCGCGCCCTTATCGTAGGCGCCGCTAGCCTTTGTGCAGCTCTAAGCATTCCGTCTATCGCTCTTGCTCAGACGGGTACCGGCAACAAACCCATCCGTATCATCGTCCCCTATTCTCCTGGTGGCCCGCTCGATGTTTCTGCGCGCGCAATCGCTGAATCCGTGAAAAATGATCTCGGCAACGTCATCGTCGAAAACAAACCGGGCGCTGGCGGCAATATCGGCGTCTCCTATCTTGCGCAGCAAAAACCCGATGGCATGACGCTTTGCGTGGGTGCCGTCGCAACGCATGCGATTAACCCGAACTTATTTAAGAAACTCCCGTACGACCCGATTAAGGACTTCCGTCCTGTCACGTTGATCGCTCACGTTCCTAACGTTTTGGTTATTACGCCGGCATTCCGCGACAAGACTGGTGTTAAGAGCGTTGCAGACCTTATCGCTTACTGCAAAAAGAATCCGGGTAAGCTCAATTACGCCTCAGGTGGCAATGGTTCAGGTGGCCACATGGCTGGCGAACTCTTAAAGACGCTTGCGAAGATTGACATGGTTCACATCCCCTTTAAGGGAGCTGCGGCTGCTCAGCTTTCTGTGCTCGCAGGCCAGACCGACTTGATTTTCGATAACCTCGCTAGCGCCAACGCCAACATCCTTGCTGGCAAACTCATTCCGCTTGCTGTGACAACACCGACACGCGCCAAGGCGCTTCCCGATGTCCCGACAATGATTGAGTGTGGCGTTAATGATTTCAATATCTCAACGTGGTACGGGCTCTTTGTTCCTGCTAAGACCCCTGATGCGATTCTCAATCGCTTAAATACGTCGATTACAAAAGCTCTTCGTAGCGACGAATTAAAGCATCGCATCTCTAAGCTCGGTGGCGAAGCCTCTCCGTGCACACCCGATGAGTTCTCCGCTCTCATTAAGAGTGAACTCAAGAAGTACAAGCACGTCGTTGAAGTTTCTGGCGCACACGTTGACTAACATAACAGATGGCTCTCGGAGAAAAGCACGCGTTGCTTTTCTCTAGAGCTTTTTTTGGTTTTTTCGTCCATGACAATCAAGAACGCAAAGAACTTTTGGGCTGGCATTATGTTTGCTGTGCTCGGTGTCTTTTTTATCGTTTTCGCTCAAGAAAACGAGATGGGCACAGCCGCACACATGGGGCCGGCTTACTTTCCGACTCTTCTCGGTGGCATCTTGGCCATTATGGGTGTGTATATCGCCATCTTGGGGCTACTTTTGCAACCCATTAACAATGATGGGAAAGTCGAAGCCTTCCATTGGGATGTCTTAGGCTGGATTCTTGGAGCCGTGTTTGTTTTCACGCTTCTGCTAAAGCCCTTGGGACTGATGCTTTCTCTTGCGGTAATGATTGTCATTTCCCTACTAGCGGAAAGGAAGCTTTTCCTGAAAGAGACGATTGCTCTGATTGTCGTCCTTGACTTTATTGCCTGGGCCGCCTTCGTTTACGGCATCGGCATGATTGTTCCGGTTTGGCCGGCATTCTTTTACTAAGCGAGGTAAGCCAAAATGGATTTATTTAGCAATCTCGCCTTAGGTCTTGAAGCAGCGATTTCTCTACAAAATCTTTTCTACTGCTTAGTAGGCGTCACAATTGGCACGCTTATCGGCGTTTTGCCTGGCATGGGGCCAGTGGCGGCTGTAGCGATGCTCCTACCCGCGACGTACGCCTTAGATCCCTCAGCAGCACTTATTATGCTTGCGGGTATTTATTACGGCGCGCAGTACGGCGGTTCGACCACGGCAATCCTTGTCAACATTCCAGGGGAGGCCGCGGCTGTTGTCACCTGTATTGACGGCCACAAGATGGCTAAAAGAGGGAGGGCTGGAGCCGCTCTCGGTATTTGCGCGATTGGCTCTTTTACCGCAGGCTGCTTCGCGACTCTTTTAATTGCCGCGTTCGCTCCTCCTTTGATTGCCGTGGCTTTCCAATTTGGACCTGCTGAGTACTTTAGCTTGATGGTCTTGGGTCTAGTTGGCGCCATCGTTTTAGCCACGGGCTCGATTCTTAAAGCCATCTGCATGATTATCTTGGGGCTCCTTCTTGGCATCATTGGAACCGATGTGAACTCGGGCGCGTTACGCTTTACCTTTGGTATCGGAGAACTTCAAGAAGGCATCGACTTTGTTGCGCTTTCGATGGGAATCTACGGCTTTGCCGAGATTATGAAAAACCTTGAGCTCGGTGAAAAGCGCTCGCTTGTTCCAAATCGCGTGGGATCGGTCCTACCGAATCGCGAGGAAATGAAAGCCTCTGCCGGCCCGATTGCTCGCGGCACAATCATTGGCTCATTTTTGGGCGTTCTTCCTGGTGGTGGCGCGCTTTTAAGTTCTTTTGCAAGCTACACGGTTGAAAAAAAGATTGCTGGAGATCGCGCCGATCCCCCATTTGGTCAAGGAAACATTCGTGGTGTTGCAGGCCCCGAATCCGCCAACAACGCGGGAGCACAAACTTCCTTTATTCCAATGCTCACTCTCGGGATTCCCTCCAATGCTGTGATGGCCCTTTTAATTGGCGCCATGATGATTCACGACATTGTGCCCGGGCCCCAGGTGATGAGCTCGAACCCGTCGCTATTTTGGGGACTCATTGTCTCGATGTGGATTGGGAATCTCTTTTTAATTGTTCTCAATTTACCAATGATTGGTATTTGGATTCAGTTACTGAAGGTTCCGTATCGTTGGCTTTATCCAGCGATCCTTGTGTTCTGCTGCATCGGCGTCTTTTCCATTAACAACAATATTTGGGATGTGTGGGTGACGATTTTCTTTGGTGCTGTTGGATACCTCTTTATTAAGCTTGAGTGTGAAACGGCACCCTTAATTCTCGGATTTATCTTAGGGCCGATGATGGAAGAAAACCTGCGTCGTGCCATGCTACTGAGCCGAGGAGATCCGATGACGTTCTTCACAAGTCCGATTTCTTGTGGCTTATTAATTGCTGCTGCGGCATTACTTGTTGTGGTCGCGGCTCCATCGGTAAGAAAAAAGCGTGAAGTAGCTTTCCACGAGGACTAAAAGAGACAGCCCAAAGCAATGGACGAACATAAATTAGCCTCTCCTTTTAGTGAGCCGCCTAGCGAAACAATGCGCGAGGCGGCTCGCGCTTTTCGAGTAAGAGAAAACTTCGCGGGGCGCGTAGCCGCTCTTATCCTCAAAGTAGGAGAGAAAGAAGAAATTCTTTTTGAGGCCAAACCCGCTCGCCCTGAACTCTTTCTCGATTGGAGAGAAGTTTCAGCCAAAACGCTTTGGCCAACCTTTAGCGAAAAAGACGTCCCCGAAGTGAGGCTACAAAATGCGATTGGGGAGGTCACAACCTTAAAGGAACTCATCGCTACAACGCTTGCCTCCTATCCTGTTCGGCCACTTGACCAAGGAGGTCGCGCGATTGAATTACGCAAGGCCTTTATGCGTTTTGCATTAAGCGATGCAATTAAGAGCCCGAGTGTTCGATTGCTCACTCTCTTTGCCAAAGACTATCCTCAAGCAACTCCTATCGAACTATGTGAATGGTGGGTCGGAAAGAGCCCAGCGACAGAAGTTCGCCATAACGGGATGTTTATTGCGCCGCAAACGCACGCGAAACCATTGATTGAATGGCTATTGCGCGGCATCGCGCATGAAGAACCCCATGGTGTTTGGGAGGGTTCTGAGAACCCTCCGCTTCCTATCCTTTATGAAGACGATGACATACTCCTGACGGATAAGCCCGCAAAACTCGCTTCCGTTCCTGGCATTCGCGAAAAAGTGGATGCCAAAACCGTCCTTGAAAAAGAAAAGGGCCCTCTTTATATCGTTCACCGGCTTGATACCGACACGTCGGGGCTACTTTTATTTGCGAAAAACCCGAGGGCGCTTTCCACTCTATCCGAGGCTTTTCGACGTAAAGACGTTTTAAAGTGCTACAAGGCTCGTTTGTCTGGTGAACTCAAAAAAGAGGCTGGAGAAATCACGCTTCCCTTAAGAACGAACCCTATGGATGCGCCGCGCCAATGTGTGATTTCAGAAGCCGAAGGCGGAAAACCCTCACGCACTTTGTTTGAGCTC
The DNA here is from genome assembly GCA_963617005.1 of Parabacteroides distasonis. GTDB lineage: Bacteria > Pseudomonadota > Gammaproteobacteria > Burkholderiales > Burkholderiaceae_F > Duodenibacillus. Next base: position 4,216 of record CAVEMY010000025.1, read on the forward strand.
TGCGAGGTGAAAGAAAACGAGGATGGAAAATATTCTCTTGTGAAACTCTTTCCCGAAACAGGGCGCACACACCAACTGCGTGTGCACTGCGCGCACGCCGATGGCTTAGGGCTTCCGATTGCGGGAGATCCCTTCTATGGCTTTGGCGGCCTTTGCAATCAAGTCGCTGGTAAGCGGCTTTGCTTACACGCAAGCGAAATCACCTTTCCGCATCCGACGAAGTCTGAGATTTTCCACTTTGAATCCAATCCTGAGTTCTTTGACGAGTAGCGCCACTTGTCGCTCACAAATTCCAAGAATCCAAAATTCCTCTATGATTCTCTTTGTCAGTACGATTTCGTAGAAGGTCATTACCTAAAATTAAAGCAATGTCTGAAGACAAACCACCTTGTTTGCTGCGATGGAGCATTGACCATGCGTGCTAAGTTTGAAGCATGGATTCATCGGCAGTGGGCGAAACGCGGGCTTCTCGCGCTCCTTTTGAGTCCCTTTTCTCTTTTATTTTTACTCGGCATCAAAGTACGGCGCTCTCGGATTGTGCCCGTCAAGCTTCCCGTGCCCGTTATCGTCGTTGGCAACATCTATGTCGGAGGCACGGGGAAAACCCCTGTGACAATTGCCCTCGTGCGAGAACTCATGAAAGCAGGCTTTCACCCTGGCGTCGTGAGCCGTGGCTACGCAAGTTCCGATGCCAACATGACTCGCCTCGTCAATCGCGCTTCTCAAGCCCACGAGGTCGGTGACGAACCGCTTCTAATTTATAGAGCAACCGAGTGCCCTGTTGCCGTCAATCGCCACCGTGTTGATGCGGCTCGCGCCCTACTGAAGGAACATCCTGAAATCGATGTCATCGTTAGCGACGATGGGCTGCAACACTTACGCTTAGCGCGCGACGTTGAGCTCGCTGTTGTCGGCGCCCGAGGATTGGGTAACGGCTGGGTGCTACCTTCAGGGCCACTGCGCGAACCGCCAAGCCGCCTTGACTCGGTCGATGCCATTATTTTGAATGCCACGCGAGAAACGCTTGCGACTCGCACGCCCCGCTTTGCGGCAACGTCCCAATTGGGTCTTGTGAAAAATCTTGCCACCGGTAAAGAGAGCACCATTAACGCACTCTCCAAAGAAATCGAAGAAAAGCACCTAAAAGCCGAAGCCTTCGCTGGCATTGCTTTGCCAAGTCGCTTTTTCTCGATGCTTCGTGCGCACAACGTTGACTGCAAGGGCGTTGCCCTTCCCGATCACTACGACTTTAAAGACAATCCCTTTAAAGAGACTTCTGCCGACATCCTCTTCATTACGGGTAAAGACGCAGTCAAATGCGCACAAAACCCGGAGATTGCGAACGACAAACGCCTTTGGGTCGCAGACCTCGAAATGGTTCTTGACCATTTCTTAATCGATCGGATTATCGAAAAGATTCACCAATCTAAGGAGTCCTAGTTTCATGGACACACGATTAACTGAAATTCTTGTGTGCCCCGTTTGTAAGGGGCCGCTTCGTATGAATGCGACAAAAACGGAATTGCATTGCGCCAAATGCGCATTGGGTTTTAAGGTTGTAAACGACATTCCTGTGATGCTCACCTCAGAGGCTCGGCACCTTACGGAAAAAGAAATCGAGGCTGCACGAATCAAGGCGGTGCCATCATGAGTTTTATTGCCATTATTCCGTCACGCATGACATCGACGCGACTACCAGGGAAGCCGCTTAAAGATATCGCTGGAAAACCCATGGTCGTGCGTGTTGCCGAACAGGCTTCTCTCTCAGGAGCCTCACGCGTCGTTGTTGCCGCTGACGCTAAAGAAATTGTTGAGGCTTGTGAAGCCTTTGGGTTTGAAGCGATGCTCACAAATCCCAATCACCCCACGGGAACTGACCGAATTGCTGAAGTTGTCCAAAAGTTAGAGCTCACGGATGACACCATCGTTGTCAATGTTCAGGGCGATGAACCCCTCATTGACCCAGAAGTGATTTCTCAAGTCGCGAATTTATTAGCACACGACACAGAATGCGCCATTGCCACAGCGGCTCACACAATTTCTGAGGTAGAAAGCTTTTTCAATCCAAACGTCGTTAAGGTTGAATTAGATTCAAAGGGGCACGCGATGACCTTTACACGAGCCCCCGTGCCTTGGCCTCGAGACGATTTTGCAAAAGACAAAACAAAGTTACCTAGCGGCTTTGCGGCCTATCACCACATCGGCCTTTACGCCTATCGAGCCCATTTCTTAAAACGTTTTTCCTCTTTAGCTCGTGCTCCGATTGAGCGCTTTGAGTCTTTAGAGCAACTAAGAGCGATGTGGCACGGCTACAAAATTGCTGTCGCGATTTTGGAAAAGAACCTACCAGCAGGCGTGGATACCGAAGTTGATCTCGAACGCGTCCGCGCGGTTTTTGCCAAAAAAGGCCTAGGTAGTTTGTCTTAGCCTCCTAGCTTCCTTGCAAAAAGTTTTCGAATCGCCTCCTCAAAATGGATGAACGGCGCTGATTCGTTTTGAAAATCCTGTCAATAAGCCTAGAATTCGAAAACTTCGCTAAACCCCGACGGGGTTAGGCAAGCGTCATTCTTTTATTTTCAATTATGGAGACCTCCATGCGTTTAATCCTTATTGGACCACCTGGAGCAGGAAAAGGCACCCAAGCGGCCTATATTAAAGAGCGCTTTGGCATCCCGCAGATTTCAACGGGCGACATGTTGCGTGCCGCTGTTAAGGCTGGCACCGAACTCGGCAAAGCCGCTAAAGCCGTTATGGATCAAGGCAAACTCGTTAGCGACGACATCATCATTGGACTCGTCAAAGAGCGCCTTAAGGCCGATGACTGCAAGAATGGCTTCCTCTTCGATGGCTTCCCACGCACAATTCCGCAAGCTGAAGCCTTAAGAGCCGCAGGCGTTCCAATTGACTTCGTTTTGGAAATTTCTGTTCCTGATTCCGAAATCGTTGAACGTATGTCTGGGCGCCGTGTGCATCCGGCTTCGGGCCGCAGCTATCACATCAAATTCAATCCCCCGAAGCACGAGGGTGTTGATGATGTCACGGGAGAACCTCTTATCCAGCGCGATGATGACCGCGAAGAAGTTGTTTTAAAACGCTTATCCGTTTATCATTCGCAGACCGAAGCTTTGGTAAGCTTTTACAGTGCGCTTGCCAAGAGTGGAGCAACGGATGCACCCGCATACCGCTCTGTCTCCGGCATCGGTGCGATTGAAGAAATTCGTGACCGCATCTTCGATGCGCTTAAGTAATCGAAATTAAAGTTTGATTTAGGTCTTCCTTCTTAAAAAAAGGGAGACTTAGATTACGTTTTTTTATTTGTTCTTTTTTTAAATTGTGTCTTTTTTCGCCTAGCAGAGTGGTTCTACTAGGGAAGAAAGCTCTTTGGAGTTATAACTTATGACTACATCGATCTGGCTTGCCATTGCCGCCGGTATCGTGGCCGTCATCTTCGGTCTTGTCACCCGCAGCTGGGTCTTGGCCAAGGATGCTGGTAACGCTCGCATGCAAGAGATTGCTCTTGCGATTCAGCAGGGTGCCCAGGCCTATTTGACAAAGCAATACACAACGATTTCGATCGTCGGTGCTGTTCTCTTTGTCGTGATTCTTTGCGTACCGGCTTTGGGCCTCAAGACAGCCCTTGGCTTTGTCGTTGGCGCCGTTTTGTCGGGTGCCTGTGGCTTTATCGGTATGAACGTTTCTGTGAAAGCCAATGTGCGTACCGCTCAGGCCGCCTCTGTTGGTATGAAAGAAGCGCTTGACGTTGCCTTCAAGGGCGGTTCGATTACGGGTATGCTCGTGGTCGGTCTTGGCCTTTTGGGTGTCGCGGGCTACATGGCCGCTTTGCTTGTCTTCGCCCCTGAAGAAGCGGGCCTTTATGACACAATCAAGCCCTTGATTGGTTTGGCCTTTGGTTCTTCTTTGATTTCGATCTTCGCCCGTCTCGGTGGTGGCATCTTCACAAAGGGTGCTGACGTCGGTGCTGACTTAGTCGGTAAGGTCGAAGCGGGTATTCCTGAAGACGATCCCCGTAACCCCGCTGTGATTGCCGATAACGTTGGTGACAACGTTGGCGACTGCGCTGGTATGGCTGCTGACCTCTTTGAAACGTACGCTGTGACCTTGGTTGCCACCATGATGATTGGTGCGCTCTCGGTAACTGGTGATGCGGCTCGCTTAGTCGAATATCCGCTTTTACTTGGTGCGGTTTCGATTATCGCTTCGATTATCGGCACATACTTCGTCAAATACGTCCCGGGTAAGAAGATTATGACCGCCCTTTATCACGGCTTGATTGCCGCTGGCGTTATCGCCGCTGTGGCTTTCTGGTTCGTGGGCGACTTTGTCTTCCCAGAAGCTTCCATGCTCCCCGACGGTGTGACAACAACCAAGCTCTTTGGCGCGGCTCTCGTTGGTCTCGTTCTCACAGGCTTAATGGTTGTGATTACTGAATACTACACAGGCACCGAATACGCTCCGGTGCGTGCGGTTGCGAAGGCCTCCACAACTGGCCACGGCACAAACATCATTCAGGGTTTGGCCGTTTCCATGAAAGCAACAGCCCTTCCTGTTCTCGCTGTCGTCATTGCGATTATGGTGAGCTACGGATTAGCTGGCTTATACGGTGTTGCTATTGCTGCGACATCGATGCTCACGATGGCTGGTATCGTCGTCGCTCTTGACGCCTACGGTCCGATTACCGATAACGCGGGTGGTATCGCTGAAATGAGCGAACTCGACGAGAAGGTTCGTAACGTCACAGATCCTTTGGATGCTGTTGGCAATACAACGAAGGCTGTTACAAAGGGCTACGCCATTGGTTCTGCTGGCCTTGCTGCTCTCGTGCTTTTCTCCGATTACACACACTCCTTAAAGCAAGCCTTCAACATCGACTTCACGTTCGATCTTTCGAACCCCTATGTGATCGTCGGCTTGATTATCGGCGGCTTGATCCCCTACCTCTTTGGCGCTATGGCCATGGAAGCTGTGGGTCGTGCAGCGGGTTCCGTTGTCGTTGAAGTGCGTCGTCAGTTCAAAGAAATCAAGGGCATCATGGAAGGTAAGGCTCGTCCTGACTACTCCAAGGCCGTTGGTATGTTGACGGTTGCCGCTATTAAGGAAATGATTGTTCCGTCTGTCTTGCCGGTTATCGTTCCGATTTTGGTTGGCCTTTGCTTAGGTCCGCAGGCTTTGGGCGGCGTCTTAATGGGCACAATCGTAACTGGTATCTTCGTTGCGATTTCGATGACCACAGGTGGCGGCGCTTGGGATAACGCCAAGAAGTACATCGAAGATGGTAACTTCGGTGGCAAGGGTAGCGAAGCTCACAAGGCTGCCGTTACTGGCGACACAGTGGGCGACCCGTACAAAGATACAGCCGGTCCCGCTGTCAACCCCTTAATTAAGATTATTAACATTGTTGCTTTGTTGATCGTTCCGATCCTCTAAGCGATTTGTGAAATAACTCTTACAATGAGCGACGCCAAATATGGCGTCGCTTTTTTTTCTGCTTTACAAAATGGGGGCTTTTCTCTTAGCTTCTTTCCTCTAGAATAAGGCAATTCTTTTTTCGCTTACGAAAACTACCTATAGAGCAGTTTTACGAAGCACCATTGCTATGATTAGAGACCATCTGAAAACCATCTTTTTATTAAGTTTCACCTCCGCTTTTCTTGTCGCTTGTTCGGGTTCAATGCCTGTGAAGGCCCCTGCCCAACCGAGAGTTCATTATTCTGTTTTTACCGATTCCACTTGGGTTCCTGAAGACCACATCCGAGCGCCCTACGGAGCAACCGAAATAGCGCTTCCTATCGATAAGGCTTTAGAAGAAGGCGTGCACGCCTTTGTTGAAACAAACGAAAGCCTTTTTACGCTGAAAAAAATCGATGGAAAAAACTTTGAGGTGACAGAATCCCTCACAACAAATAATGAAAAAGCTTTAAGTTGGGGTGAAGGCGCTTCTACCTTATACCGCAAGAGTCGCCCTGTGACCGATTGGGGAAAAACCAAGGCCCAGAAACTTGCCGACGGCAGACTCCTTCTTTCCGTTCGCGGTAACGTTGATGTGAACTTTGCCGCTCGCATGCTCGCTTTCAATATTTCTGGTAAACCCATTCGCCAAATCATTCGTGATGCGAATAACCAGCCCGATACCTTGGCTTGGTATATGAAAGGAACTGAAGTCTTCCCCACGGGGTCCGTTGCCTACATCTTTACCTATTGGCTCGGAGACGATGAGGTGATTTGGCCTGCGAAAGGCACCTTTACGGGAGCCGCAACACTTGAAAAGCTCATGCAAAACTTTTCTGAGGCGCAACCGTTTTGCTTAGCCTACATCGATCACACACACGCCAACCCCTACGGAGCCTACTTTGATAAAAAGTCACTCCCAAAATCTGGCATTGGATCCTTTTTACGTAAGTTAACGAAAACAGGTCGGATTGAAGGCGACTATTACTTAACAAACGCTAGTCACGACGCCTTTTTCTGCCAGAAAGCTCCCACGACAAAACCCGTGGCAGGGCGTTGGGTCATTCGTTACATTCAAGGAACACGTGTTCTTGAATTGAAGCGCCCCGAAGGCGTCTCAAGTTCAGACTTAGGCATTCAACCTGTCAATAAAGACTCGATTGGTGTTGGATTTGCGGAAATCGAATCAAAATCGGCTTCAGGACGCATTCAAAAGAAAGTCGTTCCTGTTCGCATTCTTCATAACAACAAACCCATTACAGACTTTCGTGTGAAATTCAATGGCATTGCGGCCGCTGCCGTACGCAAGGCTGCAAAAGAAGCTGCTAAGGCAAAAGCCGCACTCGAAAAATCTTCAGCAACTGAAAAGTAGAAATGACTGCAAAAATTATCGACGGTAAAGCGCTCGCTTCTGAGGTTCGCGCCAAATTAAAAGACCGCGTCACGACACTTGTCGAGAAAGGTCACCGCCCAGGGCTTGCTGTAATCCTTGTAGGTGACGACCCCGCAAGCCAAGTCTATGTGAGAAATAAGTTACGCTCTTCCGAAGAAGTCGGTATTCAAAGCTTTGCCTATCGCTTAGCCAAAGAGACAACGCAAGAGGAGCTTTTGGCTCTTATTGATCGATTAAACCAAGATGATGCGGTTGACGGCATCTTGGTTCAACTCCCCGTTCCTAAGCAAATTGACCCGGCAGCAATCATTCGTGCCATTGCGCCAGAAAAAGACGTCGACGGCTTTCACGTGATTAACGCCGGTCTTTTGATGACCCGCGGGAAAGCGAGCGCCAAAGCGTTTAACTTCGTGCCGTGCACACCAGCTGGCGTAATCAAAATGATTGATTCCACGGGTTACGAGATCTCAGGGAAAAATGCGCTTGTTATCGGAAGAAGCAACATTGTGGGGAAACCCGTTGCACTTCTTTTACTCGAACGCAATGCGACAGTAACAATTGCTCACAGCCGCACAAAAGACCTGGCCTCGCTTTCTCGCCAAGCTGATATCCTTGTTGTGGCAATCGGCAAACCCAAAGCCGTGACTGCCGACATGGTAAAGCCTGGTGCCCTAGTGATTGACGTTGGTATTAACCGGGGCGATGATGGGCATTTGTGTGGAGACGTCGATACGAAAGCGGTAAGTGAAGTCGCTGGCTGGATTACTCCTGTTCCTGGCGGCGTCGGTCCCATGACCATTGCGATGCTTTTAGAAAACACCGTGCTTGGTGTCGAAAACCGACTCGGTCTCTCGCACTAGAGTTTTTTTAAAGAAGGATTTTTTCTATGACAAATCCCTTGATTGAACAAGGCGACTTGCTTGCCTTTGACAAAATTACGCCCGATTGCGTCACAGAAGCTCTCACAACGCTTTTGCGTGACGCGGAAGCCGCTCTCGAACGCGTCACAGAGGAAAAGACTCCTGCAACCTGGGGCTCTGTAGTTGAACCCTTAAATGCGGCAACCGAGAAGCTCCACCGTGCCTGGGGCGCCGTAGGTCACTTAATGGGTGTCACCGATAGCGAGGGTTGGAGAAAAGCCTACATGGATAACGTTCAAGCCGTGACAACGTTTTCTGTAAAGCTCTCACAAAACACGAAGCTCTACGCTAAGTACAAGACACTTAAAAATAGCGAGGCCTTCTCAGGCCTTAATCACGAAAAGCAGCGTGTTATCGATCGAACATTGCGCGACTTCCGCTTAAGTGGTGCAGAGCTTGACGCCGAAAAGAAAGCGCAACTTGAAGCAATCGCTCAGGAAGAAGCGCAACTTTCGCAGCGCTTTAGCCAAAACCTACAAGACGCCACCGACGCCTTTAAGTTCGATATCGAGGACAAGGCAAAACTTTCTGGGCTACCCGATAGCGCCATGAAGCTTTACGAATCGCAAGCAAAAGCCGCGGGGAAAACAGGCTACCGAATTGGTCTTACCTTCCCCAATTATTTACCGATTCTTCGTTATGCTGACAATCGCGAACTGCGCGCGATGCTTCATAAGGCCTATTCAACAAGAGCGTCAGACTTAGATGTCCCCGAGCGCGACAATGGACCAATCATTGAAAAACTCATGGAACTTCGCGCGAAAGAAGCACACCTCTTAGGCTTTAAGAACGCTGCCGAAGAGTCTCTTGAAACCAAGATGGCAGAGTCGCCTGAAGCCGTGATTGCTTTCTTAGAAGATATGGCCTCTCGCGCCCGCCCCTATGCCTTACGTGACAACAAAGAATTGGAGGCCTACGCGAGAGAAACGCTTGGGATGAGTGAAGTTGAACCGTGGGACCGCAACTACGCGTCTGAAAAGTTGCGCCAAGACCGCTATTGCTTTAACGCTGAAGAAGTGCGGGATTACTTTCCGCTACCCAAGGTTTTAGATGGGCTCTTTTCTTTAGCTGAACGGCTTTTTGAAATTCACATCGAAGCGGCAACAGCTCCTGTTTGGCATAAAGACGTTCGGTTTTTCCACGTCAAAGATAGTTCAGGCAATTTAATCGCTCGCTTTTATGCCGATTTCTATGCCCGTGAAGGAAAGAGAGGGGGCGCCTGGATGGATAGCGCTCGCGATAGAAATTTGTGCCCTGACGGCACTCTCATTACGCCTGTAGCCTATCTTGTCTGTAACTTTACGCCCGCTATTGGAGAAGAACCCTCGTACTTAACGCACGACGAGGTTCAGACGCTTTTTCATGAATTCGGGCACAGCCTGCAGCATATGCTCACTCGCGTTAATGTCTCAGAGCTCTCTGGCATTAATGGCGTTGAGTGGGATGCTGTCGAGATGCCAAGCCAATTTATGGAAAACTGGGCGTGGAACTTTGAAACGCTTGAAGCGATTTCTGAAAAGCGCAAAACAAAAGAGAAACTTCCCCGCGAGCTTTTTGAAAAGATGCTTGCCGCGAAGAACTTTCAATCAGGTCTCTTTTGCCTGCGGCAATTGGAATTCGCGCTCTTTGACATGAAACTACATAGCTTAGAGCACCCTGACTACAGAAAAGTTCTCTCTAGCGTAAGAAGCGAAGTCTCTGTCATTAAAACGATGGATTACGATCGCTTCGCAGAAAGTTTTGCGCACATCTTCGCAGGAGGCTATAGCGCTGGTTACTATAGCTACAAGTGGGCTGAAGTGCTTTCTTCGGACGCTTTCGCTGCTTTCGAAGAAAATGGGCTTTTTGATAAAGCTACAGCCAAACGGTGGCTCACCGAAGTGCTTGCCACAGGTGGCACACGAGACGCCATCGATAACTTTAAGGCTTTCCGCGGGAGGGCTCCCAAGATTGACGCCCTTATGCGTCACACGGGACTTACCGACCCCTTATAAGAGACTTAAGCGAGAGGCTGATCTGTTCCGAGGACCTCTTTCCAAAGCAAAAGAACAGCTTCCCGCTCTTTGGCTAAAGAATCTAACGGCACTCTCACAGGCGCGTCGCTTCCGAACTCGAGGCGAACGCGCCTTTGAATATTGCGGTAGGCTCGATAAGCGTGAATCGCTTCATTGGCTAGCGCCTTATCAATGAGACCGATTTCGGAGGCAAGCGTTAGAAGTGCGGAATTGCCTAGATTCTTTAAGAGGCTAGGATATTTGCTGGCTTTCGTAAGGACCAAAGTTTGCACGACAAATTCCACATCGACCATGCCACCTCGGTCTCGCTTTAAGTCAAAGAGTTCGGAACTATTGCGATGCGTTTTAAGAATCCTCTCTCGCATCGAAACTACGGCTTCTCGCACAGCCACGACGTCTCTTTGCTCACTTAATACAAAATTGCGCTCTGCTTCAAAACGAGCCCCTAACTGAGCGTCTCCAGCACAAAACCGCGCGCGTGTTAACGCTTGGTGCTCCCAAATCCAAGCGCCCTTGTCTTTATTTTCTTCGTATTGCTTAAAGTGCTCAAAGCTTGAGACTAAAAGACCGTCTTCGCCTTCGGGGCGCAAGCGCGTATCAACAGAATAGAGTTTCCCTGAACTCGTTTGCATGGTAAGCCAACTAATGACGCGGCGAGCCAAACGTGCGTAGACTTCAGAGGATTCAGGCGCGTCATCGTCATAGAGGAAAACGAGATCCAAGTCGCTCTCGTAGGAAAGTTCTTTTCCGCCAAGTTTTCCGAAGCCGATGATGGCAAAGAGAGGCGCCTCTCTATGATGCGAAGGCGTGATTTTCCATGTAAATTCGAGGACGAGACGAAGAACGGCGTCGGCTAATTCCGATAAGCGATCTGCAAGAGCTTCAACTGTAAAGCGTCCTTCTAAATCGGCCATCAAGAGTTGAAACGTCGCCGCATGCGTGGCATCTCTTAAGACATTGAGCATCGCCTCAACGTCGCCTGCGAAACTAAGAAGCTTTTCTTTCGTATCGGCTTCCCAGTGTTGAGAAAACGTCGGACTTAAATCGACTTCTTTCGCATGGCGCGCGTCAACCAATTCATCCAACAAAATCGGGTGTTCGCATAGAAAGTCCGAAGCCCAACGACTCGAAAGTAAAAGGCGCGCAACCTTTTCTGTGACTGTCGGATAGCGATTTAAAAGCGCTAAGTAAGTCGTTCTCCCAGCGATGACTTCCATGAGATTTAAAAAGCGCTCTAAAAGGCTATCTGTGAGAGTGTCACTGCCTTCTTTGGCGGCCCACCCTCGGGCGTTTTCCGCAAGATAAGTAAAAAGGGCCGCCAGTTGATCGCGTTTTTCAGTCTGGTTTGCGATGGCTCTTGCAGTAAGTAATCCGCAAATCCTACTTGAGAGCTCTTCTGCTTTCGTAAAGCCAAGTTCTGCGAGTTTTTCAGTAATAGCGGCTTTGGCCGTCGCGTCTCCTAAGCGCCACCCAATGGGCCAGCCCTCTTTTTCTTCCGAGGAACTTGTCGTTTTAAAAATGGAATCGAATGTACTTGATACAAAGTCACGCGTTTCTTCTAAACGATGAAGAAGTGTGTCGACATCTGTCCCTAACATCGCCGCGATTTTTTCTTGTGTTTCTTTATCGTTAGAAAGAAAGTGCGTCTGCTTATCATCGACGTACTGCAGGGCGTGTTCGAGGTTACGTAAGAAGACATAACTTTCGCTAAGCTTTTCGACTGTCTCAGCACTTAAGCATCCTGCCTCGCCAACTGCCTTTAACTTTTCAAGAGTCTTTGATCCGCGTAGCACCGGGTTTCTTCCGCCCCGCATCACCTGAAAGGTCTGAACAATAAATTCGATTTCTCGAATGCCCCCGCGCCCTAATTTCACGTGAATGCCTTGTTGCTGCTTTAATTCGCGACGCCGCGTTTCCGTGCGAATCATTTCGTGCACGCGACTTAATGAGCCTAAAACTCCAAAATCCACATACTTTCGGTAAACAAAGGGCTCAACTAAGGCCCGTAATGTTTCTGATGCACTCCTAAACTCCTCTTGACTCATAAAGACAGGCTCGCTCACGATGCGAGCCTTTAGCCACGCAAACCGCTCCCAGTCTCTACCTTCACGATAGAGGTAATCCTCGAGCATGGCACTACTGACGACAATCGGACCACTTTCTCCAAAGGGCCTTAAACGCGTATCAACACGAAAGACAAAGCCTTCGGCCTCAACGCGATTTAATAGCGCGATAACGCGCCGCGCCACACGCTCGAAAAATTCATGATTGCCAATCGATGTCGATCCTTCTGTTTCGCCGCCTTCGTCGTAAACGAACACGAGATCAATATCAGAACTCACATTCAATTCTCGGCCGCCAAGTTTTCCCATTGCAAGCACGATAAGGTCTTGCGGCACCCCTTCTTCGCTTTGAGGGATTCCGTAGCGTTTGGCTTCTTCAAGGCTTGCCAGACGAACACTTTTTTCAATCGTCGCTTCCGCTAAAGCGCTCATCGTTGAAACAACCGTGTCGTAATCGATTGCGCCAGAAATATCCTCGAGAGCAAGGCTTAGGAGCACATCGCGCCTTAAGCGTCGCATTTGGCGAGAAAGCGCTTCGCACGTTGTGACTTCACTCAGAGCCGCCGCAAAATCATCGTACGTAAATTGTTTCTTGCTGTAACGCTCAAGCACGCACGAAAACTCTTCCTCTCCTTCTAGAGCAATAGCCTGCGCCGTCCTTTGGACAAAAGACGAAAATAAGGGGATTTCGCTTACAGTAAGACGCTTACACATAGAACCTCTTTTGGTGCTTTTCCTGTGCTAGAGTGCTCGCTAATAGTACCCGAAACGCTAGGTTAGTGTCTCGGGCTCTGTTGTTACGCAAGAAAAAACTTAACGAGAAGTTGGATTTATTTTGAAAAATCCTGGTTGCTTTTTATCGTGTTGGACAAAGCTCGAAGGAGTTCTTAGCGCAAAGCCAAGACTTCGTTTAGCTTTCGCTGCCGCCTTTTGGGTTGTTGCAACCTCTCTTTTTGTCTTAGCAACTCTCATTCTCGTCACACGCTTTGTCATCTTTCCAAAGATTGATTCCTATAACGACGATATTGAAAACGCCATTTCGAAAGCGTGGAATGTTGAAGTGCATATTTCCCAAATGGTGCCGAGTTGGGAAAGAGTTTGGCCAAGACTTTCGTTGAAAGACGTCACGATAAAAAAGCCCGGGACCGAAAAGTCTCTCACATTGCCGAGCGTCAATGCCTCCTTTTATTGGGGAAGTCTTCTTGGGAAGCCGCAATTTAAGTCGCTTGAAATCATTCGTCCCGACTTGGAAGTCACACGTCTTTCTGACACGCTTTTTTCTGTCGCAGGCTACGAAATCGACACAGCAAAAGATAGCGAAAATCGCCGTGATGGCGCCTGGCTTGGTTTTCTCATCGATCAAGGACGCCTCGATATCACACAGGCTCACGTCCTTTATACCGATAAGCGCGATACGAGTGAAAACACACTCGAAATCACCGACTTTAACGCAACGTTTGCCAAGCATTTACGGCACTGGAACTTTGGCTTACAAGCCAAGGCCCTCGGGAAAAATCTCGATTTAAGAGCCGAGCTGCGCCGCCCCTTCGGCAAACGCACCACCGAGTGGCGCGAGTGGCATTGGTCCTTGTATACACAGCTCGATACGATTGACCTCGTTAAATTAAGACCGTGGCTAGGCGACATAGGGAAAGGTTCCGCCGCAGGACAAATCTGGGCTTCCTTTGAAAAAGGGACCTTGAGTTCCGTTCAAACCGATATTGTCTTAACCGATATCGCAACGCCTGCTATCAAGGACGTGCCCTCTTTTGCAGCCAAGCGCCTTGAACTTCAAGCGAAAGGAGAATTCAGTGAAACGGTCCTTGATCTTTCTGTCGACCACTTTGCCCTCGTTAGCCCAAAAGCAACGACGCTTGATACCCTTGCGGGGACCTTGAAGGCAACGCTCAATCGCGACAAGACAACAAAAGAGGCAACGCTTACTCTTGAGAAACTCAATTTAAAGACCGCACGTAAGCTTTTAGATGAGTACGGGTTACTCAATGAGAAACTTCAAAGCGAGATTGCGCGGCTTTCACCAACAGGCACTGTGAGTCATCTGACGGCAACGTGCACAGGAAACTACAAAGCACCGACAACGTGGGCATTGAAAACCGATTTTGAAAATCTCTCCGTCCTCTCTCAGGCCAAGGAAGATGGCGTAGGCGTTCCTGGAGCGAAGAACTTAACGGGAAGCATTGAAATTACTCCCACGTACGGAAGCCTTGACTTAGATAGTGCGGCCTCCCTTAGCTTCCCTGGCGTTTTTGAAAACGAAACCATTGCCTTTACAGCACTCGAAGGAAAAGTCGCGTGGAAAGCTGCAACAGAGAAAACGCCTCTTAGGGTGGAACTTTCTGACTTCATTATCGTCAACAACGATCTTTCTCTCACGCTCAAAGGTTCGTGGAATTCTTCGGGTGGAGCGGCAGGAACCGCTGACCTTGAAGGTCAGATCAATGAATTAAAAGCGAAAAGCGCCTGGCGCTACATTCCAACGATTGTTTCTAAAGAAACTCGTCATTGGTTAGAAGGTGCCCTGCGAGGAGGAGTTGCTCGCGAAGGCCATTATGTGGTTCGAGGGCCCTTGGATGATTTCCCGTGGCATAAGGCCGATACGAAAAAGGCGCACTTCCTTGCTACAGGAAAACTCACCGACGCTTTATTGGACTTTGCGCCGTTGCCTGAGCGCCCTGCAGATGGCAAATGGAAAACAGGTCACGCCTGGCCCGTGGTAAGCCAAATTGCAGGAACGCTACGTTTTGAAGGTTCCGCGATGGACATTCACGCGGACACAGCGACAACGCTTGGTGCTACAGCAAAGAATGTGCGGGCCGTGATCCCTCAGATGGGTGCCGATGATGTCCATCTCACAATCGACGGATCCGTGACCGCTCCCCTTTCTCTGATGAGTAAGTACCTAGAGAAAAGCCCAGTGGGCGCGATGCTCTCAGGCGCTTTTGATGGAGCGAAAGCCGAAGGCAATGCTTCTCTTAATTTGAGCCTCGTGATTCCTTTGGACGAAAACACAGCCAAGACCAAAGTGTTAGGGGAACTCACTTTCGAGAAAAATGCCCTCACGATGGCCTACCCCGTGCCACCGCTCACAAACCTCACAGGAAAACTCACGTTCACAGAGTCTGGCGCGAGCGCTGATTCGCTTACGGCTCAAGCTCTCGGAACGACCGTAAGCACCCACGTTCTCACAGATGCCGATGAAACAATCCGCATTAGCACGGCTGGGAAATTCTCGCCCAAAAAGCTTGACTTCTTTGTCGATACGCCTTTAATGCGCTCAATTCTTTCTCGACTTGAAGGAGAAGCTTCTGTTGCCGTTGATATTCGCATCCCGAAAGGAAAAGCCCTTTCTGTAACGGCTCTTTCCAATCTCGTGGGAATCAAGAGCAATTACCCAGCCCCCCTTGCGAAGAAAGCAGAGCAATCGTGGCTCACAACCTTCTCGAGCGAACCCATTGAAATACGCGGTAAGAGCGCGCGCTTAACGAAACTTACAGCCGCGAACATTATTGACCTCATTATGCAGTTTGAGGAAAACGACTCGGAACTTCCCTCTCTCGCAGGTATTGGGATTGGAAAGAAAGCCGGTCTTCCTAACACAGGACTTGTTTTAGATATCGATACCAAAGATTTGAACTTTAAAAACTGGGATTCGATTGTTGCGGACTTTATTTCAGTCAGTAGATCTGATACCACGACGAAGTCGCAAAACAGCTCCTTAACCTTGCAAGAGGTTCGCTACAAAACAAAGAGCTTTTCTTACGATGAAATTTATTTATCGAACCTAGTGGGGCGAGCCAAATGGCATGGAAAAGAAACGTGGACCTTCTCGATCGATAGCAAAGAAGCCACGGGGCTCTTAACGTGGGACTTTGCTCGCGGCCCGAACGGACACGTTGTAGGAAACTTCTCGCGCTATCACGCCTCAAAATCCTTTGAAGAAAACTTTAGAGAGTCCGCGAAATCGGAAAGCTTCAAAGCGGCGATGCCTTCTTTGGTTTTAGAAGTAAAAGACCTCGCGTATAAAGATGCCAATCTTGGGGCTCTTAGCCTACAAGCCTCAACACCACGGACACAAAACGGCGTTTCTTGGCGCATTGATTCGCTGCAGCTCACAAATCCCGATGCGGTCTTGACCGCTAGGGGCGAATGGTCTGCTGATGATATGACAAGTCTTACGGCCACTCTTGATTTAACAGACGCAGGAGAACTCTTAAAGCGGCTTGGACACGAAGGAATCTTAGGTAAGGGATCGGGCTCGATTCGCACCTCGCTACTTTGGAAGGGATCTCCTTGGGACCCCGAGCTTTCAACCTTACAGGGTAACGCTCGCATTGATATGAAGCGAGGGTACCTTGAGCAAGCGGATATGGGTGTCGGTGGCGCCTTCTTGTCGTTTGTTTCATTGCAGTCGCTACTTAAGAAACTCACGCTTGACTTCTTTGATTCGTCGCACACGAGCTTTACCTTTGATTCGCTCACGGGCGACATGCTCATCGCCGATGGCATTCTCTCAAGCGAAAAAATTGAACTTGTCGGTACCAAAGCCTCGATTACGCTCTCAGGCCTAGCGGATATCGCCAACTCCAAACTCAATGCCAAGGCGCGTGTTGTTCCCAACATTGATGCGGGAGCGGCCTCCCTACCTATTGCGATTATTAATCCGATTATTGGGCTTGGCGCTTACGTGGGGCAGTGGATTTTAAGTAAGCCATTAAACTACATATTGACAACCGACTACACCATAACGGGCTCTTTTGATGAACCTGTTATCAGCAAAGTTCTCAAAAATAATGGACTTTCGGAAACAAAAAATACGGACGCGCCCTAGGAATCGACCGATATAATACTTGCCAATCTCAAGGACGCCTTGGAGAAACATTGTGATTCAATTTCACCTGATGACACCCATTGTGTGGGCAACCCGCCTTTTGGTCGGCGCCTACCCGCAGTGGCATGGTTCGTCTCCGACTCGTAAGCAACGCATTTACTTTGCCAATCACACCAGCCATTTGGATACGATTGTGATTTGGTCATCGTTGCCTGGGGCGCTACGCCCAACGACGCGTCCTGTGGCAGCAAGAGACTATTGGACAAAAGGCCTCTTTCGTCGCCGTCTCGCGATGAAAGAACTCAATGTCGTCTTGGTTGACCGCAAACACGAAGAAAGAGTTGACCCCTTAGCTCCATTAAAAGAGGCTCTTAAGGCTGGAGACTCCCTTATTATCTTTCCCGAAGGAACTCGCCGCCCGCAAGAACTTCCGAGCGAATTTAAAAGCGGTCTGTGGAGGCTCATGCGATCATTTCCTGATGTGGAGTTAATCCCTGTTTACATCGAAAACCTCCACCGAGCCCTCCCAAAAGGAACCTATATTCCCGTGCCGACCGTATGCTCTGTGCACTTTGGAGCGCCACTTGAACACAGTGCCTCTGACCCAAAGGCCGAATTCTTAACCCGTGCACGTGAAGCCGTGATTGATTTAGCGAAGGTGGCCCTATGATGCGACTTGGTATTGACCTGCAGCAGGCCTATCTCATACTGCTTACCGCCCTCATTGTTTTAATGGCCGCCGCAACGATTTATGGGTTGTGGGCCGCAGGGCGCGCAAAAACTCCAGAGCAAACATTTCGCTTAGCGATTGTCAATTCGCGCGTACGCATGGGTTGGTGGCTCGTCATCATCTTCACAGTCGCTTGGGGCTTTGGGCAAACGATGCTTGTCGTAATCTTTGCGATTCTCTCGTTTTTCCTATTGCGTGAATTCATAGCGTTAACGCCCATTCGGCCGTGCGATCACTGGGTATTGGTGATTGCCTTTTACCTTGTGATTCCGGCGCAGTACGCTCTTGTGTACTACAACTTAATGCCCTACTTCACGCTTTTTATTCCGGTCTACGTCTTTTTACTGTTGCCGTGCGTCGCTGCGATTGGAAATGACTCTGACCGATTCTTAGAGCGCGTGGCCAAGGTGCAATGGGGCCTTATGATTTGCGTTTTCTGCGTCAGTCACGCCCCTGCGATTGCAACACTCGATTTCGCACGCTTTGAGCGCTACAACTCCTCTGGCGCCCTGATGCTTCTTTTCTACCTTTTGGTAACATTTTGCGCCGACCTCTTCTCGGTTCTCGCAAGTTCTGCCTTAGGCGGCAAGAGCCTCAGAATGAATCCACATAAGACCGTGAAAGGAATTACTGTGGGTTGTTTGTGCGCCTTCTTAGTTGGTCTTGCACTCTTTTGGCTTACTCCATTTCGCTTTTATCAGGTCGCGCTTTACTCCTTTGCCATCGTCCTATCCTGCGTGATGGGAGATATTGTGATTAGCACGATTAAGCGTAGCTTAGGATCGAAAAGCTGGGAAGGAGAGCTCTACATCGGTCGCGGTAGCTTAGAGCGCTTTGCGCCTTTGATTTTCTCAGCTCCGGTTTACTACCACCTGACGATTCTCTTTTTCCGCTTACTGAAAAATCTTCCAGCGGCTTAAGAGCTTCAGGAAAAAAGTGAACCGTAAGAAAAGCTTTGGCGCCAATTTAAAGGCGCCAAAATTTTGTCGTTTTCTCGGAAACCGATGGGCTAAAATCTAGAAAATTTTTTCTGGAGCCGACCATGTACGACCAATATGAAACCTTCCTGAGAACGGTATACGAAAAAGGGACCGATAAGTCCGATCGCACGGGCGTTGGAACGCGCTCGCTTTTTGGTTATCAGATGCGCTTTGACCTCTCTGAGAGCTTCCCGCTTGTGACAACAAAGAAACTGCATCTGCGCTCGATTATTCATGAGTTACTGTGGTTTCTCTCGGGATCGGGAAATATTGGTTACTTACACGACAATAAAGTCACGATTTGGGATGAGTGGGCCGATGAAAACGGCGACTTGGGTCCAGTCTACGGGGTGCAGTGGAGAAGCTGGCCCGCGGCCGATGGGCGCCACATTGACCAAATTACGAATGTCATTAACCAAATCAAGACCAATCCCGATAGCCGCCGACTAATCGTGTGCTCGTGGAATGTGGGCGAGATTGAAAAGATGGCCTTGCCTCCCTGCCACTGCTTATTCCAGTTTTATGTCAATCACGGCAAGCTCTCCTGCCAGCTCTATCAGCGTTCGTGCGACATCTTTTTGGGCGTCCCCTTTAATATCGCAAGCTATTCGCTATTGACTTATATGGTTGCGCAACAGTGTGACTTAACGCCAGGAGAATTCGTCTGGACCGGCGGCGACTGCCACATCTACAACAACCACTTCGAGCAAGTGAAGTTGCAACTTTCTCGTGAGCCGCGCCCGTATCCGAAGTTGGTGATTGCCCGTCGTCCGCCTTCGATTTTCGACTACAAGTTCGAAGATTTTGAAATCGTAGGTTACGATCCTCACCCCACCATTAAAGCTCCGATTGCTGTTTAAGTTATGACTCGACTCGATTTGATTGTTGCCCGAGGAACGAACGGCGCCATTGGCCTAAAAGGGAAAATGCCTTGGCATTTGCCTGAGGATTTAAAGCACTTTAAAGAAACAACGATGGGTTCTCCCGTCATTATGGGGCGTCGCACCTATGAATCCATCGGTCGCGCGCTCCCTGGAAGAACCAATATTGTTCTGACACGCGACGCGTCGTTTAAAGCCGCCAATG
>CAVEMY010000026.1:0-22612 GCA_963617005.1 Parabacteroides distasonis
GCGCGGCTCAAATTCACTGAAGCAGCGCTTGCGGTAACGGTCATCGATTGACTAGACGTTAGGGTTGCGGATGCGGCCTTAACCTCTCCTTCGCTTGAGGTGACGCTTACTGTCTTTCCTGTAAGACTTGCTCCTTCTGCGTTGATCGACTTCATCGCACTAAGCGCCATTTCCGCTTCACTACTAAGCGTTGCTGATGTCGCAAGAAGAGAACCTCCTGCTTTGACCGTTAAAGCCTCCTTCGCATTTATCTTCGCTTGAGAGAGAGTCACATCGCTTCCAGCGTTAACAGTCAGGCTCTTTGCCACAAGAGGTGTGGTAGTGGAACTCGCGCTTAGGTCGATGGCCCCTTGCGAAGTAGTTATGAGAATATCACCGTTTTCAGCGGCAATCGCTGCCTCGGATAGGTTCGCATCCGTCTTGGCAGTCACGGTTAAATCGGCGCCGCTTGTGATGTTTGCGCGGCTCAAATTCACTGAGGCAGCGCTTGCGGTAACTGTCATCGATTGACTAGACGTTAGGGTTGCGGATGCAGCCTTAACCTCTCCTTCGCTTGAGGTAATGCTCACCGTTTTCCCTGTAAGGCTTGCCCCTTCTGCGTTGATGGCCTTCGTAGCACTTAGCGTCACCGCATCACCACTATTAAGCGTTGCGGATTTCGCAAGAAGAGAAGCACCTGCTTCTACTGTTAAAACTTCCTTCGTGTTGAACTTCACTTCGGAGAGATTCACATCGCTTCCAGCGTTAACGGTAAGGCTCTTAAGGTTAAGTGCACTTGCACTCTCACTTCTTGAAAGATCAACACTTCCCTTTTGCGTTGTAACAGAAAGAGCGACTTTATCGTTTTCACGAAGCGTCACATCCTTAAGACTGGCATTCTCTGAAGCACTGACACTTAATGCAGTAGAAGAAATCGTTGCGCGGTCAAGCGTAACTGAATCTTCACTCGAGGTGGCATTTACTGTCTTTCCTGTAAGCGTTGAACCTTCTACATTGATTGCCTTTGTCGCGCTAAGCGCGATCGCATCAGCACTATTAAAGGCTACAGACGTCGCAAGAAGAGAACCCTCTGCATTTACCGTTAAAGCCTCCTTCACGTTTATCTTCGCTTGAGAGAGAGTCACATCGCTTCCAGCGTTAACGGTAAGACTCTTAAGGTTAAGCGCATATGCACTCTCGCTTTGCGAAAGATCAACACTTCCCTTTTGCGTTGTAACAGAAAGGTCAACCTTATCGTATTCACGAATCGACACATCCTTAAGGTTGGCGTTTCCTGTAGCGCTGACAGTTAACGAAGCAGAGGAAGTACTATCCAGAGAAGCCGCTTTAAGTAGCGACCCTTCAAGGTCAACGTCTCCATTTGTGGCTTTAAGCGTTAAATCCTTTCCGGCTTCAAAGGTTGTCTTTTTCGCCACAAGAGACTTACCTGCTTCAATACTCACAGAGTCATACGCAGCAAGTATTCCAGTGATTGTTAGATTACCCGCAGAACTTAATCCAACCGACTTCTTTGTGACAAAAGAAGCATCAAAAGTCAGGTCGCCTTCGCCCAAAACGTTAAGATAGAAGGCACCAATTTCAGCAACATCCTTTCCAACACGCTTGACAATCACTTTCGATGTGCCGTCATCTGCCGCATAAAGAGAAATGGGCTTTTCCGCAGTGCCAATTTCGGAATCTTTATCCGTAAGATTAAATTGCGCCGTCTTAGCAGCAATGTAACCTTCAACAAGTTGTCCCGTTTCAGAAACAGAATAGATGTTTTTTGCGGTTAAGCTGATTGTTCCGTCCGTTGCAGCAGAAAGCAGTTTGATATTCCCGCCTGAATTGGCAACATAGATATCCCCTTTAGCTGAAAGAGAAACCCAATCTGAAGCGTTCACATTGATGGGGCAAGCTGCCTCTCCAAGAGAACCCGAACCGCCACGCAAAATAGCTGTCTTACCGAGAACCGTTGTTCCACTAATCGCTTCAATACCTTTCTGACTTGTGAGGCGAACCGCTGAGGCTAAGATATCCCCGATGCGAAGTTTCTCGTCGCTTGCCACATAGAAACCCGTTGTGGCATTGCCAGTAAGAGAGCCCGTGACGTTATCTGAGGAATCTTTCGTAAGCTTCACGCTAATCGGTCTTTTCAGTGTCACCTCAACGCTAGAGTTCTCTTTACTCCACGTGATATCGTCGATATCCGCGCGAGAAAGTGTCTTATAGGCCTCTTCATTTTCTGTCGTGATGTCTTCAAACTTAAATGTTTTTGTATCAAGTTCCGAACCAGCACTCGTCGCGGCTACTAGTTTTACGTTCTTCGCCTCAACGTTGGGTTCACCGGCGCTCGGCGCATAGTCTGGATTCGGATTCACAATCTCATTGGAAATCGCATAGAGAAGTTCCGTCTTAGACCAGCCATAGCTATTCTTGTCAGCGACGGTTCTTCCAAGCGTTGTCGTTGAGTCATTGCGAGCGGCAGCGACTGCTGCATCTGCAGAATCCACCCCCGCAAAACGCGTCTTAAAGGTAGCGAATTCTTCTTTTTGCGCATCCGTCAGATTCGACACTTCTTTTTCCGTTAGCGCTTTGTATTCGCTATAACGCGCGTAGTCTGCACGAACGATTGCCTCTTGCGTCTTAACGTCAGCTTGCCAACGCGAGGCGCCATTATTGGCTCCTCCCTCTCCGAGAATTCCTGCCTCAATCCAAGTATTAATCCTTTCTTGCGCATTGCGATTATCTAGGTCTTCGCGAGAGAGAGCATCCCAAATTGCTCCGCTTTTAGACGTGATTGTCACATCGCCGCCAGCAACAATCTTCCCAATGCCAATGTCGCCCGTAGACGTCACCGTAACATTTTCTGCCGCTGTCGCATTAAAGCGCCGAGTGGACTCTTCATCCGTGCTTTGGGTCAATGAACCCACAGTAATCGTGCCGCCTTTACTCGTAAGCGTCACATCATCTGCCGTGAGTTGATCGACCTTCAAAGAGCCTCGGGCTGTGATGTTGGCAGAGGCCCCTTTGATTGATGTGCCGTGAAGCGTTACGCCCTCATTTAAGTTAGAGGCATCAATGTAGATGGCACCATTTGCAGATGAAACCGCTTTAAGAGCCGTTTCACTTGTTGTGCCCCCTGCAATACGAATTGCCGATTCCTTTTCTCCAATCTTCCCGACAGCATTAAGGTTGATGGTCTCTGCCCCATAAATCATCGCCTCGGATGTTTCATTGAGAATGTTTTTTGAAGCCGTGAGATTGACTGTACCCTTATCGGTTGCGATACGGCCGCCTAAAACAATATCGGCTCCTGAAGTCACATCAACAGAATTACTTGAAGACGTAAGGAACTTAATATCAACCTTTTCATCGGCTTTCACAGAGTAGGTATAAATCTCAGTTCCTGTATCGTATTTTTCCGCATGAGAGTGGTGCTTTCCAGACCAATGTGTCCAGTTGTCATAGGTCGTCCAAGTCGTTCTCTTCCACTCGCCCTTGGTTTCTGAGGTCGTTGTCTTCCACGCATTAAATTTGTAGTTATTGTCTTTATGCAAACCCACATAAAGCGTTGTTCCAGAGCCAAGTTCCTGTGCGCTAACTTTATTTGTCGTAACAGTTCCCCAAGTTGAAGGATCTGACGGATGGTATAAACCCCACCACTTAAATTCCTCTTCCTTACTAACCGTAGAAACCGTTCCCGTGCGATAGCCTTCGCTCCAGATGTAAGAAAGCCCCGATGTTGGCGTAAAGGACTTTTCCCATCCCGTTGTCATATTTGAAGAACTTATACGCTCTGTTACGCCATCCTTGTAAAGCGTATCGACGGTGTATTGGGTTTGCTTACCGTTATCGACCCAACGATAAACCTTCGCAACAGGCAGTACTGATGTCCCTGCTCTTGGAGTTTCCCCAGGACTCATCGTGTCGGTAATTTCGATGATGCCCTCGCTTGCTTTCGTTGTGATGTCTCCGAGTCTAACGGAGTGTGTTCCCGAATTGATCGAAACGTTGGCTGCCCCTGAGGCCGCGTAAATCTTTCCGCCTCCAGTGCTTGCAATACGACCTGTGATGTAGACGTGGCCACCTTCTGGGGCAATATCGTCAACAATAACTTTATCGTTTACAGGGTCATACCAGGCCGCAACATGCATTGCATAAGTGCCCTCAGTCGTTTTGTATTGACCACCCTTTGAGATGCAATATTCGTCAGAAATCGGATTGATATCGCGATTGGCACCTTTCGCTTTCCACTGGGCGGTAATTTCGCTTACCTTTGTCTCGAGCTCTGTTTCCGTCAGATTAATCGACCAAGTGCCGTAGCCACTTTGCACCATGCCATTGAGGTTAATGTTATCTGCGGAGATAAAGATATCGCCGCCAGCAATCATGCCTTCGGAAGCGGTTGTTTTCGCTTCTGTAGAGGCTTTGTAGGTTTCCGTTGAAGTCGAAGCCTTCGCTGCATCAACCTCTGAGGACCAAAGCGATTCAATTTCGCCAGCAACAGAGACGTTACCAGCCGTATACGACTGCATCACAGAGCGAGACGCTCTAAGGCTCATCGAACCCGATGCAGACAATCGATTGGCAACAACAGTGATATCCCCTGCAATTTCATCGCCCTCTTTACCGATTGCAAGGCTACCGGCATCGTTGGCAACAACACCACGAATCGTCACGGAGTTGTCTGGCGTCACAGATTGGCTATTTCCGTGTGAATCCTTGATAAGGACTTTGCCACCGGCTCCGTTATATTTGGAAAGAATCGTAATCGTGGGGTCGGCTTGCGAAGTAGCTGAACTCACGGCGCCACTAAAACCATCGAAACTTCCGACAGTAATGCCGTTAAGCGTAAGAGAACCGCCTTTTTCAAGAATTCGAATGTCTTCAGCCACAAGAGCGAGGTTGGTTCTATTGGTAATCGTGATACCTTCGGCGGCATTGGCCTTAATCTTTCCGCTGCCTGTGACCTTATCGGTCCTCAGGTTCACGTCGCCACCTGCGACAGTGAGGTTACTGACCTTCACATAACCACGATTTTTTGTCTGCACAAGAGAAACCAGCGTCGTGCCATCAAAGATAGCCAAGTTCTGATCGATCATCTTTTGGCGAAGGAGTTCTGCTTCCTTACGGTAAGCAATGATTGCCGTTTGACTCGTTTGCGTGTCACCTTCTGCGTAATCTGCAATAAGTCTTTGAAGTGTCTCGTAACGCTCCTTATACGTATTGGCAACATCTTCTGTGCCATAAGTCACGGTGCCTTCAACGCCCTCGTGCTCATAAGTTGCCTCTCGCTGAGAACCTTCAATCGTGTAACTATCAGCGCCTTCAGCAAAATCGGACGTATCAACAATGCCACTAAAGGTCATTTGAGACTTCGTCTGAGAACCAGCGGTAAGGGTGCCGTTAACAACAATGCTATTGATGGGATTAAATCCATCAACGCTCTTCGTTCCCGCGGCACTTGTTGCAATGCGAACGTTTCCTGCGTCTGAAGAAGAAAAGATTTGCCAGTAGCGCGCCGTCTCACTTAGGCTCCACTTGCCGAGATTGGCTGTGGCATTGATGGTGCGAGCCGCGGCAACGTTACCGTTAAGCACCAAGCGATTGGTGATAGCAAATGTATCTGTGAGGCCAGAGCTTGTGCCTCCAATCGAGTGCGCGTAGGCGTGTGTGTAACCTGTGAAGTCAAAGCCACACTCTTCACCTAAAGCGTCGCGCCCTGCATAAAGATTCACATTTCCTGCGCCATCGATTGCGGAAGAAGACGCTGTGACAATTTCACTTGTCTCAGTAATGGAATTCACTGACTTTGCCGCTGCTCCTCCAAAGAGAGCGCCCTGCACGTCACCGATGGCTTCGATGACGCGCTTGGTGCCATTGGAGGCGGCAAGTGTTATCCCTTTATCGGGATTCGTGTTTTTAAGCCGTGTATTTTCGCCAAGTTTAATGGTCGTATTTTCGTGGATTGTGTTGTCGTTATAGGCAGTGACGCCTTCGGCTAACCCTGCTGTTCTTCCTCGAGCGCGAAGGGTACTCTCTTCGAGCAATTGTGCTGAAAGCGTTAATGCCGCCCCCGATTCAATCCTTGCGCCATCGGCAACAAGCAATTCTGTGTTGCGGTCAATCGTGTTTGTTGCCTGAGCTTTCGTGCCGTTGATTGCCCCGTAGACCGCCGTATCGACTGCATAGGTTTTTCCATCAATTGTGCCAAGATTCAAATAGGTAAACGTTGCCGCATTAACCGCTTTCCCAGCCTTAATGGCGCCTGCGAGAGTCAGGCTATTAGTGCCAGTCATGCGGTTTGTCGCATACGCTGATGACCCGCCTACGACCGCACCCTTCGTGTTATCGGCCAAGAGTTGCACGTAGTGTTCGGAGCCGTGCGCGATATTGATGTCTTCTAAGACTTCCCAAGCCCCAGAAATCGATGCCGTATTAGACGACTTATCCTCGTGCTCGGAGTGTGCTGCCTTTTCGCTCACTTCAACTACGCCACCGCCTGCGCTATAGGAGCGAAGTTTTGCCGCTTCCTTATTGTCCGTTAGTAACGTGAAGCTCTTAAGCGTCGCGCTTTCTGAAGCAATCGAAGTCGCGCTTGTCGCAGCATGAATGACGCCAGCGTAACTTGCGCCCCCCGCGACAATACCACCTGTTCCAAGGTCGCTATAGGCGTCATAAACTGTATTTACCGTATTGCCAAGGTTAAGCGCGGTCGTGCTAGCAAAACTGTTGCCGCTAAGCGTAAGGTTCGTTGCCGTTTCGTTTACGGTCTTTGCCGAATTAATCGTCGCACCAACGCCGACTGCCGCGCCATAAGAGTAAACCTCGGAAGTCATCCGTAGGGCATCGGCTGTTGACTCTTTACCTGCGGCATCATAGGTTATGCGCCCTGTTTCTGAAGCAAGCATCACAGTGTCTGCGCCAAGCGCACTTCCTGTAACACGTAGAGACGTCTCGCCCGTTGCTTTTGTTAAAGATTCCAAAACACCTATGGCAACCGCTGAGGCGTAACCCTGATAGGCCTTAGAAAATAGGTTCGATTTATTGAGCGCCGAAACGCTTAAGGAGCTCCCCGAGGCAGTGACACCAGAAATCGTAATCGTGGTATTTCCGCTATCTTTAACGGTAGCCATAGCCGCTGCACCGTTAATCGCTCCTCCCTTACCTGAGCGCACCTCGGCCTTGCGTTCAGTGGCTCGTGTGGCATTGATTGTTGTTGTGCCAATGAGCTTTGTTCCATTAGAAACAGTAACGCCCACACTACTTGAATCAGTCACAGTGCCCGTCACGCCTGCTAAATCAGCTCCAGAGACGGTAAGACCGAAGACGTACGCTTCTTCTTTGGACTTGTCGACAGAAGAAACCGTAAAGGTCGAATTCTCTGACGCTGAATTCAAGGTTGCCTTATCAAGAATAACGTTTGAGCCACCTGTGACAGCAATATTGGCTGAGTTCGCCACAAGACTTCCGGCCGCAAGGCTTCCCTGGATGCTTCGCATAAGGCTTTCTGCTGAACCAATAAGCGTACCTACAGAACCCGTGCCCGAGGCCGTCAAGGTCGACCCAGCAATCGTCGTTGTGACATTGCGTTTCTCATTTAAGACCACAACCGAAGGCACGACAGTTACCCCGGAGGCTGCGCCCGAGCCAACCGTCATCTTCTTTTGCGCGCTCGGATCTGTCTCCTCTTCTGCAGAAACAGCAAGTGTGTTTGCAGTGACAGAGGAGGCATTCACCGCCACATGTGTGCCACCGGTTTGTGTCGCTGCAACCGATCTTGCTGCCGCATTAATGATTTCCGTGCGTTCTGCACCAGTTAATGCATTGCCCGTGGCATTAAGAACAGTCGAAAGAATGCCCGTATTGGCTTCTGTACTTGAAGCGCCATACTTTTCTGTGTAATTCTTTACATCAGAATCGAGTGTCGTAAGCCCCGTCTTTGATGCGGCAAACGGATCGCCCCCAGAACCGATTGTTGTCGAAAGCACATTAGCGCCTAAGGTACCAATCGCTAGTGTTGCATAAACATCTGTCGCATCGATATCGCGATTTTGTTCGGCTTTGATGCTAACAGTGTCCCCAACAACCGTTGTGGCATTAAGAGTCGTTTGCGCCGTAGCGAAAAAGCGATTGACAACAACGAGGGCTCCGAGGTTACCAAAAAGAGAACCTCCCGCATTGACATCGACAAGGTCAAAGACATCCTTGGCGCTTGCCTTAATCGTTACCGTAGCAGGCTTTGTTGAATCCGTAAGACCTCTTACGTTCGCGCCCGCAGCAGTGACCTTTGAGGAACCTTCTACGGTATTGACAACAACGGTTGCCGCCATAGATCCAAACTTAGAACCGGCGGCAGCAATATTGATGCCTGAATTTTCTGTTTGTCGTAGCGATGTAACTGAAACCGTATCGCTCGCCTTAATTTCAGACTTCCCTAAGGCAGTCAAAACATCGTTATCGGCAAAATTGACAGCCACATTAAGAGCCACTGCTCCGACAAGGGCTCCGCTACCTGTAATTGCCAGTGCGTTATAGCGACCGAGATAGTCTGACGCAACAGTAACTGTGTTACCCGTTAGCGTTGTTCGCGTCGTTTCAGAAAGATTAACTGAGACATCAGAAAGTTCACGCGTCACATTAGCTAAGGCACCACCTGCGCCAATCAGTGCGCCGCTACCAGCAATCGCGAGAGAAGAAACCCCTTCTTTTGCATCGGCCGTAACAGCAACAGCGCCAGTATTTGAGGTAAGCGCCCCACCGTCTACTGTTGTGCTCGTTGTGTGTTCCGTTGTGGCAACGTTAAAGGCCGCACCGATAGCAATGCTCCCGGAACCCGATCCAGCGGTAAGGATGTTATCGATGTTGACATAGTCGCCTGAAGCCACTTTAACGTCTTTTGCCGCGCTTAAGGTGCTATCTCGAACTGTTGTCTTCGTTTCGCCACCGTGATAGGTCACAGTGGTCGTTCCTGCTCCCGCGCCTACCGCTGCACCTGCGCCATTAATGACAAGCGACTTAAAGCTTGTTGTACTCGTTGCCCCAACACGAATCCCGTTGACAGTTTCGGTGGCGCGGTCATCTTCAAGAGTACCGTTTACTGAGATTTCGTTGACAATCTTGTCATTGATCTTTGACTTATCAACTTCACCCTTAGCCGTGAGCGTGTCCGAACTCGTTCCTGTCTGAGTCACTTCGCTTCCTGTGACTTCAGAGGCTGTTTTGCCAAAGCGGTTATTCACTGTAACGGAAAGGCCACCTGCGATAGCACCAGACCCTCCCGCTTGACCGGCATAAGCTCCAATCACATCATCGCTTTGCGCATCAACGAGAGCGGCTCCTGAAACATCAGCTTTGACATTCGTGAGCGATGCCAAGGTGTTATCTGTGATTTTGTTAATTGCCGTAGATCCCGTAGCGGCAAAGGTAAGAGACCCAGCGCCCCCGACTGCAATATTGCTAATCTTGTTACTTGTCTGTGAGGTGACAGCTAGTGTCTTTGCACTAATCTTCTCTGATGAGTTCGCATCGCCCGTTAAGTTAGCACTCGTTGTCGTTGTGATGCGATTAACGGCAATCCCGATGCCGCCACCGACTTTCGTCCCGTAAGCACCTGCAATACCGAGGTTACTAATCGTTGCTTTTTCTGTGGCTTTAACGCTAAGTGCGCCAATCGCTGGCGTCGTACTTGTAACGAC
Source organism: Parabacteroides distasonis (assembly GCA_963617005.1). Lineage (GTDB taxonomy): Bacteria > Pseudomonadota > Gammaproteobacteria > Burkholderiales > Burkholderiaceae_F > Duodenibacillus. The sequence continues at coordinate 9,681 of CAVEMY010000026.1, forward strand.
ACTTCCTGCGGCATCGATGACATTTGTCTTCAGATTTTTAACTGTCGATGTTGTCTTACGTTTAACTTCATTGACGCCAGAAGCTCCCGTAAAACCAGCAACACCTGTTGCAGAAATTCCTGAGGCGATGACGAGCGTATGTAAGTTGTCTGAAGCTTCAGCAAGAGAATCGAAATTCGTCGCCTCAGCGCTCTCATGGCGAGCTAGTGTAAGGTCCGTGACATCAATTGCCGTGCCAGCACTATCCTCGGAGCCAGAAATCGAATAGGCAACAGCTCCAGAGATTCCCGCACTGTCTCCCCCAAAACCCACTGATCCTGCTAAAGACCAAAGTTCACTCGTATCTTTGGCATTAAAAAGAACAGTCGTTGCATCCGTCACCGTAAGGCCATCGACCTTAATGGCGGATTCATTTTTCACGCGATTGACTAAAACGGAACCCGCGATGGCAAGCCGAGACGTGACGGCAATGTCAGCGGCAACGCCCCAAGCCTGTGCCGAATTCAATGTCTCTAGCGTAAGAGCACGGGTAACGACCTTAGAACTATTGCGCACATCCACTTGAGCGTTGTTTTTCGTATTCATAACGACAACAGCGGCGCCGCCCCCTGAGGCGCTTTCACCCAAGCTGATACCAAATTCTCCAGCAACATTCACGGTCGTTGCCTTATCACTCGATTGCACCTTAACAGTGTCTGACGTAATTGTTGAAGCGTCGACTAAAGAAGTTGCCGTCTGATCGACATTGGAAACAACGACTGACCCACCCGCGGCAAATTGTGTGCCGCTTCCAGAGACGGCAGAAGCCACGCCCGTGGCAACCGCAATACTTGTGGAATTCGATTCGGCGCGTTGTGTGTAAGTGCCTGTGGCGCTAGAAGACGCTTTAGAAATTGTCGAACCCTTCAATGTCGTTTCAAAATTGTTTCCAATCTTATTGACTACAACGCCTGCGCCCCCAGCGCTCCCGCCCTTACTTGCGGAAATAGAAAGAGCCACTGTGGTCTGGAGCATTCCAGTTGACGTACCAAGTTCAGAAAGTTTCTGCCCAGACTCTTTCTCCTGCTCTTTTTCTGTCTTAAATGTGACGTCTTGGTAGTAATTTGTGTTTGTAAGTTCCGAAGCTGTGTTTTTCGTGGCGTTTCCTTCAGCTTCCCAAGTCGAAAGATTGGTGAATTCCTCAGAATCGCTACGTTTTACGCCGCTAGCAAGAATCAGAGCATCGCCGCCATCGATAAGAGTAATTGAAGAATTTTCAATCCCTGAAGTAACCGTATTCGTAAAGGTGGCTCCAGCGCCAGCTCCTGTTAGAGAAGTGCTCGAGTCTCCCGTAGAAACATTCGCGCCAACGGCAGTCGTGACCTGCGTAAGAGAAGAAAGCGCACGGACCTTAAGGTCACTGACTTTATAAAGCTTCGTATTCTTTAACGTTGAAGCGACCGTGTTATTGATTTCCGCGTACGCGGCTAGAAGCCCCACTGAGCGAGCCGAAGCGTCCCCACTTTGAATCGATGCGCCAAAACCCGTACCACCTGTGACCTGAGTCTCTCCTGACCAGGCGGCCTGATTCCAAGCGATAGCGTTGCTCCCGCCTTCTTTTTGCGTCACAGAATCCACATCAGCGCGTACGGTGTTGCTAAGAAGATTGACGCTAACACTTGCTTCAAAGGAGTACTGATTTCCTCCCTCTTCAGAAGAAGAGGAAGCCACTCCAGCAGAAAGTCCCTCGGCGATGATGGTTCCATCGTTAACGGCTCGGATATTGACTTCTTTGACTTCCGTGCCAAGAACGAGACCAACATTAGAGGTGTCTGCGGCGATATCGACCTTATTGACAATCGTTCCCGAGTTAACGGCAATGGCGCCACCGATTCCTGCCGCTGAAGAGGTCTGGGCATTTTCTGCGCGGGTGTAACTAATACCCGCCGCTCCCGTCCACGCGCCAATCCACTTATCCGTAACAGCCGTCACATTCAGTTTTGGCGTGTTAATCGTGAGGCTATCGGCCTTTATGGTGACAGTGTTTTCAATATCAATCTTGTTCCATGCAACGCTTGCGGCAAGACCCATTTGAAAGTGCTTACCTTGTTCGCCCGCGAGTGGATCTTTGGCATCGGCTCCTGCGATATCGGCCTCTCCGTTACCGTTGATTACCTTCTCAGAGGTCTTGTCATTTAAAACATCTGACCCCGTAGAGTTATTGATTGCCGTGTTACTTGTCGAATTTTGCTGGGCGACCTTCGTGACACCTTCTCGGATAGAGGCTCCGGCTTCGTTAGCCTTTTTCGGAGCTTCCACGAGGATGGTATCGAAGGTATTCATCAAGGTTTTCTTCGCTGAAGAGACTGCCTCGCCTATGTCGCTAGCCCTATCCTTAAACCAGCCGCCCACACGGCGCCAAAAGCCTGGGTTTTCATCAGAGGCCTCATCGTCTGGTTTGTCTTCTTCCTCTTGCTCGGGGTTTGTGCCAGAGGTTGTGACGCCTCCTGAGACACCAATCGAATTCATTGTGGTGTCGTTTTGCGCAGAGATTGCCACACCTGACCCCGTTGCGTCGCTTGCCGTGATTTCGCCAGCGAACGTCCCAATGCTTAATTCACCCGCATTGAGGCTATCGTTATCTTCAATTTGAAGCTTATTGGTGAAGGTAACGAGATTCACAGCAACAGAGGCCCCCGTGTTTACCGAGGGCTGATCGCCAGAACCAATGCTTGCGGTACCAACAACGGCCTGAACACTATCTTTCCGGAGTGCTTCAAGGGTAACGCTACCGCCAGAAATCTTTGCCTCGTCATCGATCCAAAGGCGATTTGCGCCCTTAGAAAGCGCTACTGCGGCGTTAGCAGAAATTCCAATGCTTCCCTTACTGAGGTCTCCACTTGCACCGATGGCAACGTTTTCGATGCGGTCTTTAGCCAGCACCTTCACAAGGCCCTTTTGCGTCTTATCTTCGAGGGCGACACCTTCGCGAACAATAAGGTTGTTATTGGTCTGCAGTGACTGCACAAGGATGGTGGCGCCAATGGCGCTACCCTCGTCCACAGTAGGAATCGTGATGCCAAAAAACGTTCTCAGGTGGCCGCCTAAGGCAACAGACTCGTTTGTGCTTTCGCTTGTAAGAGTTAAGTTAGCCGCGGTGGCACTCCCTGCCGTGCCAGCAAGAAGTAGTGTCTTTTTCCCGATAGTGAGACTTGAGGACGTTGACTGCGCAAGAACAGCGATTGCGCCTGCCGCATCCCAGTGACCCGCATCCGACCTTCCAAAGGCACTGACGTAACTATTGACGTAACTATCGATTTGCAAGAACTGCGCCGCATTCACAACAAGACCGTAAAGTGAACTGCCGGTCCCCAAAATCTTCGAGAAGACAGATGTCACACGCGACATGAGCGAATTCGATTTCTCGATAATAGCCTTCGTGTCACCTGAAGTCTTTGCTGTTTGAAGGGCAGAAACGGCTTCGTCTACTTCGTTCCAACTCGTATCGCCTGAGGCCGCGTTCTTCTGATACAGGCTCTTTAGTGCGACAACCTTTTCCAAAACATCCTCAATCATCACATTGATGCGATCGTATTCGATTGCGGCAACGTTGTTGATTGTGAGATCTCCTGCCGTAGACTCAATCGTAAGACCCTCTCCGATTGTCAGATTCGAGACAACCGTGTCTGTCTCCCCGTGCGTCTGGACAAGAAGAGCAATAGAGCTCGTTCCCTGCGTCTGAGTTCCTTCTTCTTGCCCCTCTGACGCAGAGAGTCCGTTTGTTTGAGATCTCACGTGGTAGTGGTGATCTTTTTTCTTCGCAGTCGATTCGATAAGGACATTTCCAACCGAGGAGAACGTTTTCGCGGCACTGCTACCATTTAAAACGAGAGAAGAGCTCTGGGAACCCGTGATAACGCCTACGGCGCCGCCGGTCTTAAAGTTCTGTGCAGAAAAGGAGTTTTCAATCCCCTTTGAGGCATTCCCCATCAAACCAGCAAGAAAATCTGTTGAAAGTGCCGTCACAAGGTTAGAAAGCTTTACTGCTATTCCATCAACAGAAGTACTAAAGGTCTGCGACTGTAACTCTTCTCTTGTTGTGATGTTTTCTGACTGAATCGTAAGACTCTCGGCGGGAAGACCTTCAAGCCCCGTGTTTAAGTTGACAGAAGAAGATGTGTCGTGCGATGTGTAGTTAAACGCTAAGGCGCCATAGGAGGCACGGTCTGTGCTTGCTGTGGCACTTGTTTCAATTCGGCTTGTGCGTTTGGCAGAAATAGCGACTTTCCCGCCATACGTTGCGCCAGATGAAGCCCCTGTGAGCTTTAGGTGCGCGGTATCAGCAACATCAACAGAGGCCTTTCCTTTAAAGTCGGCGTAGGCAAACGCCACGTGCGCGGGATTATCGTCTCGGGCGAGCGCCATTGAGGCTGTCGCTGTGGCTTTTCCCACTAGCGTATCTGAGGCGCTTAGCGTCAGAGACCCACCGGAAGCCAACGACCCCTTCAAATTGATGTTTGACGTGGAATCCGTCATCGCGACCACGGTCGCTGCCGAAGGAATCTTATCTGCTGCGGAAGCTAAAAGATTTAAAAATTTGACTGCAGTAAGGCTCGCACCAATTTCGAGTGTTGTTGCAGATACTGAATTGACAGTAAGGTTACCAAGAGACGTAATCGTCGCAGATTCGGCGATATCGACTTGAGCGAGCGTTGTAAGTCTTCCGTAGTCAACCGCTGCGTTAATTGAAGTGATTGAGCCGAGAATGTTCAAGGAGTCCTTGAGGCTTTGAACAACACTACCGCCTTGCTTGACAATGTTCTGTGCTTCGGCACTCAGGTCTAGGTTTTTATCGGCTGAAATATTTCCAGAGACATTGACCTTGGCGTTGATTGTCGCGATGCTACTATTGCCCGTTGAGGTAAATTCTTTTTTGGCCGTATCGTACGTGCCGTTACCCGCTAGTGCACCTATAGCAAGATCTTCTCGGGATTCAATTGCCCCGTCAATATTGACAATGGCATTGACAGTCGGATCTGTCGAGAGTGTGGAATTGGCTGTCATATCCGACCGAGCAATAAGGAGAATGTCTCCTGTGCCATCGGCCGTCTCTCGCGCTTCAAGCGTTCCCTCGACACCCGCTAAAGCCTCTTCAATTCCAGAAGAAGCTGGAATATTCACGAGCGTTTTAAAGTCATCTACGGCGCGTTTGTTCGATAGCGTCGCACCTGCGCCAATATGGATTTGAGAAGCAGCAAGGACAATGCGATTACCCGTATTGATGTTGCCGTTAACCGTAATCACGCCCGTTGGGTTCAGCGCAACGGCACCAAGACGCATGTTTTCTAAGAGATCGGCGTTAACGGCTTCGAGCGTACCATTGCTAACTTTTGTCCACTTCTCGTAAGCGCTCTTTGTTGCAACAATTGCCGTGAGGCTCCCCGCGTTAATGACACCCGTGGCACCAACGGTCATGCCGCTTGGGGTGACAAAAAAGAGGTTGCCTCCGACATTGCTCCCTTTTAGAGAATTAACAGTGCCGTTAATGTTGATTGAGTCGTTTACAAAGTTAAGTAGATTATTTGCCGTGCCAGGGACAACGAGATTGGCGATATTTCCCTTATCGACCGTGAACTTATTGAATTTGTTGATACCAATGCCACTTTGGATGTGATCTGTTTTGATATTGACAACATTTCCCGTAGAAGGCGTAATGCTGGTATGCGACCACCCATCGGCAACTGTAATTTCCGCTTGAGCTGGGTAAGAAGCCACCCCTAAGAGAGCCGCGACGCCAAAGGCGAGAGTCTTTGTTTCACTCTTTGCTTTTCCACAGGCGCGTTGCGCCTCGTTTGTCACGACAAAACGAGCGCGCGATTTATTCCAAAGAACTTTAAAAATTTTGTTCATATTGAAGCGGCAAACCAAGACGGGGGTTTAGCCTAAAAATTGTTACCAAAACGTAGTAGTTTAGAATGGAGAGCCAAAGAGAATCAAGAGGGATAGACGGGTAAAATCCTCTCTAATTGTTGCTTTTCTTGTTTAGGTCTGTTTTTGCAAACAAAGCCGTAATAAGAGAACAACTTTTTTATTTGTTTTCAAAATAATTGTCACTTAACTTTAAACGAAGTCCCGAAAGCATTTCCTAGGATGAGCCGTGGGATTTTTTTGGCGAGTTCGTAAGAGACTTAGATTCAGTTTCAAAGTGACAAAAGGATGACTTATGAAGAAACATTTCTCAGCAGTTGCGGCGGCCGCTTTGAGCGCAGGGCTCATCGTCGGATGCACAACTACGAACGTCGCAACGGATACAACTGCTGCCGATACGGTTGTTTTCGGAAAGATTTACACATCGAATGCTAAGCGCGACTACGCCGAGGCTTTTGCCGTAAAAGATGGCAAGTATGTCTACGTAGGCAGTGCCGAAGGCGCCAAAAAGTTCATCAAAGATGGCAGCACCGCCGTTGTCGACAACCGTGGTAAGGGTCTTGTGATGGCAGGCGCCACAGAAGGCCACGGCCACTACGTTGTTGCAGCCACGATGGCCTACAAGGGCTTTCTGATGACCGAGCACGTGGGTAGCGCAGAAGAAATCGTAGCCTATCTTAAAAAGCACGTCGCCAAGTACCCGAACGAGAAGCTCTATCTTACCCATGGGTGGGATAACCAGAGCATGCTCACGACGAAAGATAAGATCGATATGCGTGCCGCTTTAGACAAAGTCTGCCCCGATAAGATTGTTGTCCTGATGGATGACTCAGGACACAATTGCTTTTTAAATTCCAAGGCAATTGCTGCTGCGGGCCTTACCGCAAAAACGAAGATTGAAGGCGGATTTATTTCGAAAAATAAAGAGGGACGCCTCTTAGGGTTGGTTTCAGATATCGCCGCCAATTACGTTATTGCCAATGTCATTGCGAAGTCTGACTTTATGACTTCAGAGGATTTCGCACGCTCGATTAAGCTTTGCGAAGATCAGTTGCATTCGTTAGGCTACACAAACTACTTTGATGCCTACACGAACCTCTTTGGAGAAGCCGCTTACAAAGGCATTAGCGAGTACGACAAGAGTACAGGGCTCACAATTAACCTTGGCGCAGCCTACAAGGTCGACGGGTTCAACAATCTCGACCAAGCCATTGAAACCACAGTCGCGTACAAGAATCGCTACAGCACCAAGCACTTTAATCCAAGTAGCATCAAGCTTTTTGCCGATGGCGAGTGCGTCGAGTCCTACTCGGGTTGGGTGAAAACGCCCTACAAGGATGGTTCTACAGGAGTTCAGGTTTGGCCGACAAAGACGTTTAACTACATTGTGAAGACCGCCAACGCCAAGGGAATTGCCATTCACACGCACGCCTCAGGAGACGCGGCTGTTGAACAGGCTGTGAACGCCTACATCCTCTCTGAGGCCACCTCGAAAACTACGCTTCGCAATTGCGTTGGTCACACAAGAAACGTCACTGAGGCAACAAAGGATCTGATGGCCAAACACAACATCTACACAGCGACCAACATCGGCTGGAGGCTTGGCTGGACAGCTGCCCTGCCCGACCTTTGGACGAAGATCGATCGCACCTACTACATGGATGGCTACCCATTGAAGTCTATGATCGATCGCGGCATCGTAGTGACATCTTCCACAGACTACCCGGCCAATAGTGGTGCGCCCTGCGATATAGCCAACATCATTGAACTTGCGGTCAACGGAACCCTCGATTCTGCTCTTTACCCCACAGACAAAATCTTTTCCTATGATAAGAAAGAACTCATCGGCGTTGAAGACGCACTCGATGTCTTTACGATCAATGGGGCTAAGCAATTGGGGCTTGAAAAAGAGCGTGGCTCAATTGAAGTCGGGAAATACGCTGACTTCCTTTTCTTAGCCACTGACATCACAACCGCACCCAAAAACGAGATTCACAAGGGCGAGGTTAAGACCGTCTTCTTTGAAGGCAAAAAGGTCTTTGAGAAGTAACACCAAAGGTAACTTTGCGTCTTAAGCCTTTAATTTAAGCTAAGCAAGCGGCGGCGAAAAAAAGCCGCCGTTTGTGTCTCTAAAAAGCGTCAAGCCACCAGCTAAATCTTCCCTTAGCCCATAGCCCCCGTCGTGAAAATGAATTTTCTAAATATGAAAAAGGGCAGGAATCACCCCACCCTTTCTTTTTCTCTTTGAATCCCAGGGTCAAACCCCAAGACTCTTAGAAGACGTGATGCACACCAGCTGTTGCGTCAAACACCTTTGTCTTGTGGCTATGTTCAGACGATTTGAGCTTGATTTCAAGATAGCCCATGCCAGCGAAGAGATATGTGCGCTTGCTGAGGTGATACATATAAGTCGTTGCAAGGTTGTAGCTCTTTAATTTGACATCAGCGTCGTCAACAGACTTCACTGTTGTGTAGTAAGTGCCAACAGTCAACAGGCCTCCGAGCGCAGGAACGGAGCCGCCAAGGTGAAAATTGTGGCCCTTAACTTGTGTGTTGTTCCAGTCACTTCCGAGAGTTGCTTGTAAATTCGTTGTGACGTAGCCGCCCGCATAGTTTTCGTTTCTGCCGTACTGATAACCGACAAAGACCTTAAAAGCATCGGTGTTATAGCTTCCACCAAGGCTCAATGTGCGGCTGTCTTTCTTCGCAACTAAATCGGCTGTGGGATTCATAATCGAATCGAAAACAGCAACTGCGGAAAATGGACCATTCTCATAGGTCACGCCAACACCAGCGTAGCGCTTAGAGGAGTTCTTGCCTTCTGTGCCATCTCCGTCGTTATCGACCTTAAAGGAATACTGCGCGTAGCCCTTAAAACCAGCAAGGGAAGGCGTAGCGTATGTGACCATATTGTCGCAACGCGTGTGATCGTAAAAGAAGTTACTTCCAGCGATAGCAGCAGTCGAACCACCGTCATACACATCGGCTTTGCGCATAAAGAGGTCATACTTGCCAGCCGCGGAAGTGAAAGACCCCATACGGCCGAAACTTAATTCACCGAAAGGGCCAGCAACTGTCAAGCGGGCTTCACGACCAAAGAGGCGGCCATTTTGGCCAAGCGAGCCATCATCGGAATTCATGTCGCTTTGAAGGTCAAAACTCACGGAGTAACCGCCTCCGAGATCTTCCGTGCCCATGATGCCCCAACGGGAAGCAGAACTAATGCCGCTTTGCATCTTAAGCGTATTGGTCGCTTTAGCAGAACCCATCTTGGTGTGGCTATAGACAACACCTGTGTCAATGTCGCCATAAATTGTCACTTCGGCAGCAAACGCGCCTGCGGCGAACGCGAAGGCAACAGCGCTTGCAAGCACCTGCTTTTTCATACGTATATCTCCTGATTTAGCAAATTCGAAAAACTCATAGCCTCGAAGGCTCTCTCAAAGACTCTTCGAATAGCCTTTTTGTTGGAGAGATTTCCGTTGGGCGCCGAAAGAATAAGCACCCCAAGCAACCGCTGGCAACAAGGCTTTAGTGGCTTTAGTGGCTTTGGTGTTTCTTGTTGCAAAAAGAAGAATTCCTAGGGAAAACACCTTATTTTTTTGCAGTTAAGTCGCCAGGCGCAAAAAAGGCCCACCGAGTCGAAAACTCAATAGGCCATTTGTTACTTTAAATTCGTGCGGGTTTTAAGCCGCTACACGATTAGAAGTTGTGGTGCAGACCAACTGTCACGTCATAGACCTTTGTCTTGAGGCTATCACCGGTAACCTTAAACTTGGCTTCACGATAGCCCGTGCCAGCAAAGACGTATGTGCGCTTGCTAAGCGGATAGGTATAAGTCGCAGCAACGTTGTAGCTCTTTAACTTGTAATCAGAGTCTTCAACAGACTTCACTGTTGTGTAGTATCCGCCAAAGCTCAATGTACCTGAGCACACAGGAGCGGAAACGCCAACGTGGAAGTTGTGGCCCTTGACCTGTGAGTTGTAGGCTTCCTCGCCGAAAATGTCTGTTAAATCCGTTGTTGTGTAGCCGCCAGCATAGTTTTCATTTTTGCCGTACTGGTATCCAACAAAGACCTTGGCGACATCGAAGTCATAGCTACCACCAACGCTAATTGTGCGGCTGTTTTTCTTGGCAACTTCATCGGCTGTGGGATTCATGATGGAATCGAAGACAGCGACCGCGGAGAACGGACCATTTTCATAGGTCACGCCAACACCAGCGTAGCGCTTAGAGGAGTTACGACCTTCGTTGCCTTTGCCCTTAACGGAATCGGTCTTAAAGGAATACTGCGCATAGCCCTTGAAACCAGCAAAAGACGGTGTGGCGTATGTAACCATATTGTCGCAGCGGCTATGATCGTAGAAGAAGTTGCTTGTGCCAATGGCAGTAGTCCAACCACCGTCATACACATCGGCATTACCCATGAAGATATCGTAGGTGCCAGCAGAGGATGTGAGAGAACCCATACGACCGAAGCTTAATTCGCCGAAGGGGCCAGCAACTGTCAAACGAGCTTCACGACCGAAGAGGCGGCCATCCTGGCCAAGCGAGCCATCATCAGAATTGATGCCGCTCTGAAGATCAAAGCTCACGGAGTAACCGTTGCCGAGGTCTTCAGAACCCTTGATACCCCAACGAGAAGAAGAGCTAATACCGCTACTCATCTTGAAAGAATTGGACGATTCAGCAGATCCAACCTTGCTGTGGCTAAAGACAAGACCTGTATCAATGCCGCCATAAACTGTAACTTCGGCAGCAAAGGCGCCTGTAGCAAACGCAAAAGCGACAGCGCTTGCGAGAACTTGCTTTTTCATACGTATATCTCCTAATTTAGCAAATTCGAAAAAACTCATGACCTCGAAGGCTTTCTCAAAAGCTCGCCTGCGCGCTCTTTTTTGTTGGAGAAATCTCCGTTGGACAGCGAAAAGATAAACACCACAAATACACGCTTACAACAAAGTTTTGGTGGCTTTACTGTTGTCTGTTGCGAAAAAAATAATTTCTAGAGAGAACATCTTATTTTTTCTACTGCATAGTGCCTATACGCCGCAAACCCGCATCAAACCTGAATTTTTCAACTTTTGCAGTAGGAAACCAACTTTTCATTTTCAAATCGCTAGGCGACAAAAAGGCCTACTAGTTCAGAAAAACGCAGTAGGCCATTTATGACTTTACAAGAACGGTTCAGGAGCTAAATCCTGTTTCTCTCTTAGAAGGTGTGCGAGAGACCAATGGCAACGTCAAGGTACTTATGTTTTTCAGAAAGAACGGCTTCATCGTATGCAAGCTTATCCTTGACTTTCGCATAGCCAACGCCCGCATAGACAGATGTGCGCTTACTTAGCGGATAAACATAGGTCGCTGCCACGTCAAAGGTCTTTACTGTGCGAGAAGAATCATCAACGGACTTGACTGTTGTGTAGTAACCAGCAAGATTTAACTTACCCGAACAAACTGGGATAGAAACGCCAACGTGAAAGTTATGGCCTTTGACCTGAGTACCATAATAAGCAGTGCCTTCGTCTTCATCGAACTCATAAGCCGCGTTGATGCCGCCTGCGTAGTTTTGGTTCTTTCCATACTGGTAAGCCGCATAAACCTTGGCAACACCAAAGTCATAGCTTGCGCCAGCGCTAAAGGCACGGCCGTCTTTCTTAGCGTACGTATCTTCTGTTCCGTTTAGAACCATGTCATAGACCATAACGCCAGCAAAAGGACCGTTTTCGTAGGTCGCGCCAACGCCTAAATAGCGCTTCGCGGAATTGCGGCCCTCAACGCCCACTTTACTTGTGCCGTCGACCTTAAAGGAGTACTGCGCGTAACCCTTGAAACCAGCAACGTTAGGCGTAGCGTATGTCATCATGTTGTCGCAACGCACGACATCATAGAAAAAGTTCATGCCGCCAATGGCATGGCCGTCGGTAGTCCAACCGCCATCAAGAATGTCGGCTGTTCCCATGAAAATATCGTAGGTGCCAGCTGAGGATGTGAGAGAACCCATACGACCAAAACTAAATTCACCAAAAGGTCCTGCAACCGTTAAGCGGGCTTCACGGCCAAAAAGGCGACCACCTTGGCCCAATGTGCCATCATCAGAATTAAAGCCGCTCTGTAGATCAAAACTTACGGAGTAACCGTTACCGAGTTCTTCGAAGCCCTTAATACCCCAACGAGTCGGGCCACTGATGCCGCTACCCATCTTAAAGGAGTTAAGAGAGAGATTGCTTTCAGCATCATCTAAATCAATTGCCTTGGCATGTGAGTATGTCAAACCTGTATCAACAGTGCCGTAAATTGAAATTTCGGCAGCGAAAGCGCCTGTAGCGAATGCTGCAGCAACAGCACTTGCGAGAATTTGCTTTTTCATATGTGTCTCCTATTTCGCAAATTCGAAAAATTGAAAGACCTACCGTTTCCAAAACACCCAGTAGGTCTCTTTGTGACTTGGGCTAAGAGAAACTTAGCCCGCTATGCGATTAGAAGGTGTGGGAAAGCCCCAAAGCGCCTTCAAAGACTTTAACTTTCTGTCTTTCCACCCCTTGTGTGTCTCTGATGCGATCCTTGTAATGCATGTAGCCAACACCAGCGTAAATAGAGGTGCGCTTACTTAACGGATAGACATAAGAAGCTGCCACGTTGTATATATCTGCCTTTCTATTTGAGTGATCATCGGCCCGAACCCGTGAGAAATATCCGCCAATATTGAGCGTTCCCGTGCAGACTGGGACAGATACACCGACGTGAAAGTTATGCGCGTTAACTTGGAGTTTGTCATCGGCTTCACCTGGGAAGTCTTCCGTGTCGTCCTCCAAATCATCGTAAGCAAAATCGATGATGCCTACAGCGTTTTGATGCCTACCATATTGGTAGGCCGCGAAAACTTTAGCGGCACCAAAGTCGTAGCTAGCACCCGCGCTAAAGGCGCGACTATCTTTCAGCGCATATTCGTCTGCTGTTCCATTAAGAACGACGTCATAGACCATTACGCCAGAAAAGGGGCCGTTTTCGTAGGTCATACCAA
>CAVEMY010000027.1:0-19998 GCA_963617005.1 Parabacteroides distasonis
ATATTTTTGATCTCTTGAGAAAATGCGCCACATCTCAGGTCTCAGGGATTGGCTTCGTGATTATGACAGCTGGCGGCTTTGCCTCCTATATGGATCGCATCGGTGCGGCTAAAGTACTCGTTGATTTAACGACCAAACCGTTGGGACGCCTTAATTCGCCTTACCTTGTGTTGGTGTTGGGATACCTCGTTGGTCAAACCTTGATTCTTGTGGTCCCGAGCGCAGCGGGACTAGCCATGCTTCTTTTGGTGGCTCTCTATCCGATTTTGCGTGGTGTGGGAATTTCCGCAGCGGCTGCGGCAGCTGTCATCGGCATGAATGCTGGTATGCCGATGGGGCCATCCTCTGGTACTTCCAATCTTGCCTCGAAAGTTGCAGGTTTAGATCCTGTCGTCTATTTCGTTCAGTGCCAGTTGCCTGTCGCGCTTCCTTCGATGTGCGTTGTCTGCGTGCTTTTGTATTTTGTTAACAAGTACTACGACAAGAAAAATGATGAGGTTTACGGTGAGTTAATCGAAGTGAAAGCCAAAGAAGTTCCTGTCGCTCCTGGTTGGTACGCTCTTTTCCCGCTAATGCCTCTTGTGCTGATGATTATCTTCAGTAAGCTTGTTTACTCTGCTATCAAGCTCAACACAATCTCTGCGCTCTTTCTTGTTTGGGCCTTTGTTGTCGTTGTTGAACTCGTCCGTTTGCGCGATGTGCAGAAGGTCTTCAAAGACGCGCTTGCCATGTTCCAAGCGATGGGAAAACTCTTTACTGGCATTGTCGCTCTGATTATCTGCGCTCAGTTCTTTGCAGAAGGCCTCAAACTTTCTGGTCTTATCGATATGTTGGTTGAATCTTCAAAGAGTGTCGGTATGGGAATGTTTGGAATGAGTGCCGTGTTATCTGCAATCGTGGGTTTCATTACTTTCCTCACGGGCTCTGGCGTTGCGGCCTATACAAGTTTTGCTGCTATGGCTCCAGACGTTTCTGCTGGTTTGGGAGGAACAGCCTCTGCTTTGGTTACGCCGATGCAGTTTGCTAGCGGTTTCCTTCGTGCGATGAGCCCTGTTTCTGGTGTCATTATCGCCGTTGCTGGAGCTGCGGGACTTTCTCCGTTTGCGATTGTCCGACGCAATTGGATTCCGATGCTAGGCGGCTTAATCACAGCGCTTATCGTCAATTACTTTGTCTTAATGTAATCGGACAATCCTTATGCAGGTACGGGAACTGAATTCTGCTAGTGACTTTGAAATGCGGAACTCTCTGCTTAAAAGTCGCGGGCTTTCTATCCCTGCCTGCAATCGAGCCTGGGGCGCTTTCGATGGCAATGCCCTTTTGGGTACCGTAGGCGCCTTAGGTGAAACTCTTGTCGGTTTCGCTGTCGCTAAGGAGTTCGAAGGTCAGGGGATTTCTCTTGAGCTAACAGGTCGCGCTGTGAGCGACCTCTTTACTTCAGGCTTTAAGGAAATTCGAGCCTTTACTAAGCAATCTGAAGCAGAGCGCTTTAAAGCGGTTGGGTTTCACTTAGTTGCATGCACGTCGCAGGCTGTTTTCATGGAATGGAATGAGAGTTTTTCTCAGCATCTAAGCCGACTTGAGAGCCTATCCTCAGAAACACCAGAGAACGCAGGGTCAGTTGTTTTAAACGCCAATCCATTTACATTAGGACACCGCGCTTTGGTCGAAAGCGCTTTAAGTGAGTGCCCTTTTGTTTGGGTCTTTGTCGTTAGCGAAGATATCTCTGAGTTTCTTTTCGAAGACCGTTTGAAGATGGTTCAAAACGCCCTCTCGGACCTGCCGAACGTTCGCGTGTTGCCTTCTGGACCTTATATGGTGTCACTTGCAACGTTTCCCTCGTACTTTACAAAAGACACGGAACGCGTTCGCATTCACGCTGAGCTCGACCTTACGCTTTTTATTCGTCAGGCAAAGGCGTTGAAAATTGCGTCTCGTTATGTGGGAGAAGAACCCTTTTCTTCTGCAACTGAGCAATACAACTGTGTGATGAAAGAGCTTTTGCCCACCTCTGGTATTGCTTGCCGTGAAATTGCACGTTGCGCCTTAGTACAAGGCGGTCCTCTGATTAGCGCTTCAGTGGTGCGAGATCTTCTAAGAACAGGACGTTTTGCTGAGGCAATTAACTATTTGCCGACGGTCAATTCTTCGCTGATATCGGCAGCTTTCTCTCGTAGTCGTCTTTTTAAGGAGCAATCATGAATCCGAAGAACAATGCCGTCGCTGGTTCATTGGAATCAAGTGATGTGATGATTACCGTTGCACCCAATGAAACATTGACTGTCAGCATCACGAGTGTTGTGATGGCACAGTGGGGACGAGAAATTGAATCTGTTGTTCGAGAGGTATTGGCTGCCAATGAAGTGACTTGTGCGAACGTCTCCGTTCATGATAAAGGCGCTCGAGAATGCACAATTCGCGCTAGGTTAAAAACAGCGCTCGCTCGCAGTGGAGCCCTGTAAATGCCATTATCCGATCTTTTGCCAACGATGGAATCGGTGCTCACAGAGCGTGAGAAGCGTTGGCAGCATCGAGAAGAATTAGCGCAGACAAAAACTGTTGTTTCGGTGACGCTTCGATTGCCGCATGCGCTACGTCTAGGTTACCCAGATATCCTAGAAAAGGCACTTTGTTCGTTGCAAGAGATTGGTTTAGTTTTACAAACAAGTTCGAAAGACGCTGAAGGATTAGCCTACATCTTCGTTAGTGAAGAATCCTCAGAAAGTGTCAAACGTAACACAGTTTTATTGGAAGACAAATTACCAATCGGACGATTCCTTGATATCGATGTCAGTGATAGCGATGGTGTCGTATCGCGTCAAAAGCTTGGATTGCCGGCTCGCTCCTGCCTTGTATGTGTCAATCCCGCTTGGGAATGCATTAAGTCAGAGAGCCATAGCACTGACGAAATTCTTGGCATCATCGAAAGAACGCTTTTTCCGATAGAAAAGAACCCAGAAGCTCAGATTGCCCGTTGCGCGGCTCTTGCTGCCGAAGAAGAACTTCGTTTGCTCTATAAGCCTGGGCTCGTCACACCGATTACAAACGGCGCACATAAAGATCTTGATTTTCATTTAATGAGTAAGGCTCTGGAGTGCCTTAAGCCTTTTTGGCTAGAGTGTGCGAAAAGGGGGCTTGCCGCTGATAAGGCCACACCCGAGTTTTTAGTCGAACTTCGGCGCGTAGGGGTTGACGCTGAAAAACGTATGTTTGATGTCTCCTCTGGCGTTAATACGTATCGTGGTCTTCTTTATCTTTTAGGCATTCTTTGCGCAGCAGTTGGCTATGCCGCGTCTCACCATCAAAGATTAGAAAATGTTTTTGAGGTAACGCGTTTACTAGCTGCCGAAGAACTTAAGCGCAATCCCAATACGCGTACACGGGCGAAGGAACAGGGTTTTTCTTCTTACGCTGGAGCCCGAGGCGAGGCAGCCTCAGGATTTAAAACGGTTCAAAAGGCTCTGGAATTTCTCATAGGAAGGAAACAAAAGGACTATCCCCGAGCAGAGGCTTTAACCGACACATTAATTCACCTTATTTCGAATACGTACGACACAAATATTCTTGGCCGAGGAGGTAGCGAAGGGTTACTTTTTATGCAACTTTCGGCCAATGAAATCCTAAAAGCCGGCGGCATATTGACGCAAAAGGGAACGAATCTTTACCGCTGGCTCTTACTTGAAACCCTTCAAAGGAATCTTTCTCCAGGCGGCGCCGCTGACCTTCTCATTTGTACTGCTTTTTTAGATCGAATCGCTTTTCTTTTCAGAGATAAATTATGAAGAATGCATTTTCGCAGTTTCCATTACTTCGAAGTCAACTCTACATTCCTGGCACGAATCCATCTATGTTGCAAAACGCTGCGTGGATGGGAGCCGATGGCGTCATTCTCGATCTTGAGGATGCCGTAAGTCTTGCGGAAAAAGACTCAGCACGCGATCTTGTTGCTGAAACGTTGAAGTCTGTTAAGTTTGGCTCCGTAATCAAAATTGTGCGCATCAACGCGACAGATACTGAGTTTTGGCAAAAAGACCTTCAAGCCATCATTGCAGGGCGCCCCGATGCCATTCGTCTACCGAAAGCGGAATCGGTCGAAGCCGTTAGAGAAGTAGACCGTTTTATGACACAAATCGAAAAAGAAAACGGGCTTCCTGTCGGCGAGGTAAAAATACACGCGATGCTCGAAACCGCGAATGCAGTATTGGATGCAAGAGAAATCGCCCGTTCCTGTCCTCGCGTGAGTGCTATTAGTTTAGGCGGTCAAGATCTTGCAGCTGATATGGGGGTATTAAGAACCCCCACAGGCGAAGAGTTGATGACTGCACGAGGCCTTGTCGTATTAGCGGCACGAGCCGCGCGCGTGATGGCGTTTGATACGCCATTTACCAATCTTAATGACAATGAGGGCTTAGCTCGGGAAGCGGCTTTTGATATGCAGATAGGCTTTTCTGGTAAGGCTGCAATTCACCCATTGCAGTGCAAAATTATTAATCAGGCCTATTGCCCAACAGAAAAAGCTCTGAAGAAAGCCATCACGATAGCTCGTGCTTGGAAAGAAGCTCAGGCCGCAGGAAGTGGTGTCTGCAAAGTCAATGGTGCCATGGTCGATGCCCCTGTTGTCGAACAATCTTTATCTGTCTTGCAGCGAGCCCGCGCTGCGGGTATTGCGTTTGAGGAGTAAAGCCATGGATCTCATTGAAAATGCCTTAAATCGTTGGGTTCCAGATGAAATCTTGGGCTTAGGGAAAGTCTCTCCTTATGTTTCTCCTGACGCTCGACTTAATGGGTCATATAGTTTTACCCCATTAAGTCCTGTTCATCGCGTTGTGTCCTTTGGCTCTCAAAAAGTCACGCAGAGTGTTCGAGAAGCGATTGAACGTTCGGGACTTAAGAGTGGTATGACGATTTCTTTTCATCACCATTTAAGAAATGGCGATGCAGTTTTGCCGCTAATCCTGCGAGAAATCGCCGCTATGGGAATTCGTGATCTGACACTAGCCTCATCGTCTCTTACGGGCGCTCATGATTGCGTGGCAGATTTCATTCGCGCTGGGGTTGTCACGGGGCTTTATTCCTCTGGAGTGCGAGGTGCCGTTGGTCAAGCAGTCAGTCGTGGCGAGTTAGCTAAGCCTCTTATCATTCATTCGCATGGGGGACGAGCACGCCTGATGCAAGAAGGAAAGCTTCGAGTCGATGTGGCTTTTCTTGCAGCACCAGCTTGTGATTATGATGGGAATTTTTTGGGCTCTATGGGCCCTAGCGCTTGTGGCTCTTTGGGCTACGCTTTAAGTGATGCGCAGTACGCAGCTCATGTTGTTGCAGTCACAGATAATTTAGTTTCCGAGAGTTTAGAAAACCGTGCCTCTGTTAATGCTTCTCAGGTCGATCAAATTTTAGTTGTTGATAGTCTTGGGGACCCGAAAAAGATTGCCTCGGGTACCGTGCGCTTTACGCGAGATCCCTTGCAGCAACGTATGGCAGAACTTGCCTTTGGTGTGATGAAAGCTTCGGGGCTTGTGGTGCCAGGTTATAGCTATCAGGCAGGCGCTGGTGGCGCTTCTCTTGCCGTTACGGCTTACCTTGAAGATTACGCCAAGAAAAACAATATCCGTGGATCATTTGCTTTAGGCGGTGTTTCGGGGCACACCATTCACATGCTTGAAGAAAATCTCTTTGAACGCGTTTTAGACGTTCAAAGTTTCGATGCCTCTGTTGCTCAATCTCTCGCGACGAATTCTCGGCACATTGAAATTAGTGCCGCGCGTTATGCCAACCCCTTCTGCGGGTCCTGTGCTGTTAATCAATTGGATATCGTCGCGTTAGCGGCACTTGATGTTGATGTCGATTTCAACGTCGATGTTATGACAGGTCTTGATGGCGTTTTGCGTGGCGCCTCTGGTGGACATAGCGACACCGCTTATGGAGCAAAGCTTGCAATGGTTCTCGTGCCCACACAACGAAGCCGCGTGCCAGCTATTCGTGAAAAAGTCCAAACCGTTGTAACCCCTGGTGAGAGCGTCGATTGCATTGTCACTGAGCGTGGCGTGTGTATTAATCCGGCTCGCTCGGATTTGGAACAAGCCTGCCGAAAAGCGGGACTCCCCGTAAAAGACATTCATGACCTTCGTCAAGAGGTGCTCTCTGAAACGGGCACGCCCGACGAGGTGGAATTCTCCGAAAAGATTGTTGGTGTCGTTGAGTACCGTGACGGAACGATCATCGATACGCTACACGCAGTCAAGTCTGATAATTGAAAAAGGTATAGTTATGGAAATCAGAAAGCTCCCAGTTCGCGACCAATTCTTCTGGCTTGGCGAAATGAATAAAGCCTCCGCTGTTATTAACGCTTCCGAGGGTTTGCTCGATGCCTCAGTTGTAACGAAGGTGGCTCAGGGAATTAAAACCGTTATTGATGCGGGCAATGCGCCTGGCGGAGCGCGGCCGTGCAAAGTTATTCAGTTTGAGCCGCTTTTAATTGAAGCTGCTGGCATGGAAGTGACGATGCTACACATTGGTCGCTCAAGCCAGGATATGCATGCGACGTACCGCTCGACAATTCTTCGTGACAATCTTTTAGTGCTGGCTGAAGAACTTGCCGAAACGATGCAGACAGTGTCTGCTCTAGCTGAAAACAATACTGACACAATCGTTCCCAATTACACCAACGGCGTTGCGGCTCAGCCCAACAGTTATGCGCATTATTTATTGGGTTTCTTATCCTCTTTTGATCGAGATGCGCAACGACTTCGGGAACTTTACGAGCGTGTTAACTACTGCGCTATGGGAACAACGGTTCTTAACGGTACGAGTTGGCCGCTTAACCGCGACCGAATGGCCTCGTACCTTGGCTTTGCTGCTCCTGTTGAAAATGCTTACGATGCAGCGCAAATGAAGTCAGTCGATGAGCCTCTTGAACTCGCCTCTATCCTAACGAGCATTGCTTTGCATGTGGGTACATTTATTCAAGATGTCTCTGTGCAGTACGCACAACCGCGTCCTTGGATCCTTTTGCAAGAAGGAGGAGATAACACGTATGTTTCCTCAGCGATGCCACAAAAGAGAAATCCTGGTCTCATGATTAACACGCGTATTCTTGCTTCCAAAGTCATCGGGGATGCACAAACCACCGTGCTCTATGCGCATAACATCACGCCCGGGATGACAGATCCAAAATCGCCAAAAACGAATACTGCGATGGTACAAGACGCGGTCGATTTGCTAACGAATTTCCGTCGCGTTCTCAAAGCGCTTCGCATTAATCCTGAACGCGCATTAGAAGAACTCAATAACGATTGGACTGCTAGCCAAGAAGTCGCAGACGTCATGATGCGCGAATACAAACTCCCGTTCCGCGTCGGGCATCATGTTGCAAGCGCCCTTGTTACGTACGGTCGCAAAAACAACATTAAACCTTCGGAGTTTCCTTATGATCAAATGAAGCGACTTTATGCTGAAGTTGTGAAAAAGGAATATCCCGCAGCAAATCCCGAGTGCCCTATGAGCGAAGAGGAATTTAGAAGCACTTTAGATCCCAAGGCCATCATTCTTCATCGACGCACCTCAGGCGGCCCGCAACCGGCTGAACTCAATCGTTGCCTAACTCACATGAATCAAAAGATCGCTGCTCTTAAAGAGTGGCAAGAAGCCAAAACTGCAGGGATTAACGAGGCTTTGCGTAAGCTCGATGCAGATTTCCTTTGCCTATTACCAAAATAGGGCCTAGCCTCAAAACTATCGAGTCCGTCGCTAGTAATCTTTCGTAACGATGCTAGCGACGTTTTTTGGTTGTTTCTCTTGAATTTGCGAAAAATTCCGACTCGACTCGTCTTATAATGCGGGCATAGTTCGTGGGGCGGCTCAAAAGTGAATTTGAACCCCCGCGGTTTTTTTGACACTGAGATTTTCTAAATGAACGAGCAATACGTCAAGGCATCGCTACAAGAAGCGCAAGAAGGGCTTAAGGCTCTGATTGCAAACGACGCTATGATTGAAAACATCGCTAAGGCTGGGCACATTATTGCCCAAAGCCAGAGCGAAGGTGGCGCCGTGTACTCTTGCGGCAATGGCGGAAGCCTTTGCGATGCGATGCACTTTGCTGAAGAGCTAACAGGACGTTATCGCCAAAATCGAAAGCCATTTCGGGCTGCGGCCATTGCCGATGCCTCTCACATGGCTTGCGTTTCCAATGACTTCGGTTACGAAGAGGTTTTCTCTCGCTGGATTGAAGCCTTTGGGAAGGCAGACGATGTCTTATTAGCGATTTCAACCTCTGGCAAAAGCGCTAACGTCATTGCGGCAAGTCGTGTGGCAAAAGAAAAGGGCATGAAAGTCATTGCCCTTACGGGTAGGGACGGCACAGAACTTACGAAACTCGCTGACGTTGCCATTGTGACACCAGCGGGCAAATGGGCCGATCGGGTGCAAGAACTTCACATTAAGGTCATTCACATCTTAATTGAGTTGATCGAGCGAGAACTCGCTCCCGAAAACTACTCGGACTAAGTAAGCAAGTTTTTAAAAAATGTCGCCGCGCCCCGTGCGCAGCGCAGGTTTGTTTTACTGTCTAAAACGAAGAACTAGTTTTAGAAACATAAGAGGGCAAAAAAGTTTGGTGCCCTTTAGGGAAGTTAAGTTTTATGGAAAAGCGTATTCCTATTACAACGCGCGGAGCTGAACTTTTGCGCGCAGAACTCGATCAATTAAAACGCGTCAAGCGCCCCGAAGTCGTGCGTGCGATTGCTGAGGCTCGTGACAAAGGTGACTTATCAGAAAACGCCGAATACGATGCCGCAAAAGACCTTCAGGGTCAGATCGAAGGCCGCATCGCCGAGATTGAAGGCAAGCTTTCGATGCTTCAGATTATTGACCCGAAAGCCTTAAATGCTGGAGACCGCATCGTTTTTGGTGCCACTGTCGAACTTGAAGACGAAGATAGCGGCGAATCGAAGACCTATCAAATCGTAGGCGACGATGAAGCCGATATCCGCCAGGGGCGCGTTTCAATCTCAAGCCCCTTGGCTCGTGCCTTAATCGGTAAGTTCGAAGGCGACGAGACGCAGTGCCCTGCGCCCAAAGGCGTGATTCACTACGCAATCGTGAGCGTTCGCTACGTCTAGTTTCCTCGGGGCCCTTCGCGGGCCCAAGACGCATAAAAAAGCCCTCTCGCACAATGACGAAAGGGCTTTCTCGTTACTTAAAGGCTTTTACTGAGCTTTCTTTTCCTCTGGCGTGTCATCTTGCACTTGAATGACAAGAAGTGGCACGGAGCCGCGAGAGGCAATTCTCATAGCAGTTGACCCCATTACCGCCGACTTTAAGCGTCCGTAGCCGTGGCTACCCATCACAACGAGGCCCAATTTCTCGTTTTTGGCGTAAGCGGCGATTTCGTCGCCAGCATTGCCTGATAGGCCAACAGCCTGCGGTTTAATCCCGTGCTCTTCAAACAAAGGAAGTAGAGGTGTCATCACCTCGGTGAATTCCTTCTTTTGCATCGCAGCAATTTCATCAGGAGAAAACGTCGGAAGTGTCATCCCAAAGATATCGGGGTAGACCGCTGAGGCGTAGTCGTTTGCAACGTGAATGAGGAAGAACTCGGAATCCTTTCCAAAGAAATCCATGTTATCCAAAACGTAGTGCACGGCAGCAAGCCCATATTTGGAGCCATCTACTGCAATACCAATACGAATGGATTCGGCTCTTGGAGCGGGTTGGTCACGCAAAACAAGGACGGGAATCTTGGTTTCTTTTAAAACGCCATTTGTCACAGACCCTAAGAAAAGGCCAGCCAAAGCGTTTCTACCGCGAGAGCCCATCACAATCAAATCCGCACCAAAGCGAACCGCTTCTTGCGCAATTTTCTCAGCCGGGTTTCCTGCGAGTATTGTTTCAATCACTTCGATGTCTTTGCCAGCGAGCATCGTGCGGGCCGCGTCAAAGATATCGGCAGACTGTTCGTCGCAATAGCGCTGCGCGGCAGAGCTCAAAGGGTCCCCTGGCAGTGAATCAAACACAGTCACAAGTTCGATGGTGGACTTTGCACCAAAAAGGGAAGCACGCGAGGCTAAAAAGGCCAGCGAGTTTTCGCTATAAGAAGAGCCATCAACCGGAACTAAGATTTTCATCGTCTTCTCCTTTTTCTTGAGTTATTAGTTTCTCAAACTGTGAATCGGCGCAGGGATTCTGCCGCCGAATGCGACAAAGCCTTTGGAGTCGCCCCCTGGGACGCGAATGATGTTCGCTTCTCCCAAAAGGCCTCCGAAAACCGCTTTCTCGCCAATGCCCTTACCTGGAACAGGAATGACACGCACAGCCGTCGTCTTCGAGTTAATCATACCAATTGCAGCCTCATCTGCGATAAGACCAGCGATGGTATCTGCAGGGGTGTCGCCAGGAATTGCGATCATATCGAGTCCCACCGAGCAAACGCAGGTCATTGCCTCAAGCTTTTCAAGCGTTAAGGCCCCCGTGCGAGCCGCTGCCTCAATCGAGCTATCTTCGCTCACAGGGATAAAGGCGCCAGATAGGCCGCCTACGTGGCTAGAGGCGAAAACGCCACCTTTTTTCACGGCGTCATTGAGCATCGCAAGGATTGCTGTTGTGCCTGGAGCCCCAATCGAAGAAAGCCCCAGAGTTTGGAAGATTTCCCCAACGCTATCGCCAATCGCAGGCGTAGGCGCTAACGAAAGGTCTGCTACCCCATAGGGGATACCCATGCGTTCAGCGACGTCTTTGCCAATCAGTTCGCCCACCTTCGTGACCTTATAGGCGGTTTGCTTAATGATTTCTGCAATCTCTGAAAGCGTTAACTTTCTTGAGGCGTGCGAGATGGCGCGCTCTAGGGCTTTGTTCACAACACCTGGGCCCGAGACACCAACGTCGATGACGACATCGGGTTCTCCAACGCCCAAATAGGCGCCAGCCATAAAGGGCACATCCTGCGGGATATTGCAAAAGACAACAAGCTTGGCGCAACCGATGCCGTCGCGGTCGGCACTAGCGGCTGCGACATCCAAAATTCTCTGACCCATCAGGGCCACAGCATCCATATTGATGCCAGATTTTGTCGATCCGACATTAATCGAAGAGCAAATGCGATCGGTGGTTGTGAGGGCTTCGGGTAAAGCATCAATGAGGTTACGTTCGCCAGGGGTAATTCCCTTTTCAACTAAGGCGCCAAAGCCACCTAAGAAATCAACGCCGACTTCTTTTGCCGCGGCGTCTAAAACCTGACAGGCTTTGACCATCTCGTCGCGTGTGAATCCAGCGCCAACGGTGCCAATGGGACTCACGGAAATGCGCTTATTAACGACAGGGATGCCGTAGCGGTCGCCCACTTCATTGCAGGTCTTAACGAGGTTACCTGCGTATTTAGCGATTTTGGTACGGACTTTTTTCTCAAAGGTTGCAAAGTTATCGCTCGCACAATCGAATAGATTGATGCCAAGCGTCACAGTACGCACATCGAGATGCTCGCTACGGAGCATGTTAATGGTAGAAATGACTTCGCGTTCGGTGAGCATCCTTCTCTCCTAGACAACCTGAATTCGATTAATCGCTTCAAAAATATCGCGGTGCTGAAGCGTGAGCTCAAGACCCATACTTTGAGCTTTCGCAATCAAGCGCTTATGGATTGCAGCGATATCGGCAGTCGCGGGAATCAACACTTCGTAAACGAGCATAAATTCACCGGGCTGCGGCTGCATGGCGCGAAGACTTTCAATATTGGTTTTCTCTTGCGCAAACATTTCAGCGAATGTGCCGACAATGTCGTTTCTGTCGCCACCGTAGACGCTGACAACGAAGGGTTCGCTCTTTTCAGGCTTGGCGGTTGCTGCTGGCGCTTCTGGGTCCCAGACGCGCGCTGTGACACGCAATTTCGCTTCCTTTAAGGCAACGCTTAACTTGTCTTTTAAGAGACCGTTATCGAGGTCAGCAGGCTTTTCAATAATAAAAAGACTCGCGAACTGATTTTTAATGTTCGACTGCGACATCTGAGAGATGTTGCAATTGGCAGCCGTCAGTGTCTTACAGAGAGTCGCGACAACACCGGGCTCGTCGATTCCGAGGGCGCTTACAACGCAATAGGCAGTTTTCATACAAATAGCGAGCCCGTCTTATTTTCTAAGACGGGCCATCCTCATAGTAAAGCGAAGTTAATCAATCGTCCTCGTCCTTACGCTGGTACTTGCTCGCGAGTTCCTGTTGCTTCTGGAACGGAGCAGGTTGATAGGCGTAGAACTCGGCTGTGAAGACCGCAGCGCCTTGCGTCATCGCATTAAGACGTGCGGCATAGCCATCCATTTCCGCAAGCGGCATCAAAGCCGTAATTTCCATCGTTGAGGCATTGGTCGATGTGGTATTAATAACCTGACCACGGCGGCTCGCTAGGTCGCCTGCGATATCGCCCATGGCGGTGGCGGGTGCCGTAATCGACATCTTCACAATCGGCTCAAGAAGTGTGGGAGTGGCTTTTTCAATCGCGTCCATCATCGCTTTGCGACCGGCGCTCACAAACGCGACTTCCTTGCTATCCACAGGGTGCGACTTACCGTCATAGACCGTCACCTTGACGTCTTGCATCGGGTAGCCAGCGATGTAGCCCTGATCGAGCACTTCGCGAACGCCCTTTTCAACAGCAGGAATAAAGTTAAAGGGAATAGCGCCGCCTTTGACTTCATCGACAAACTGGAAGCCTTCGCCGCGAGCCAAGGGCTCAACACGCAGATAGACTTCACCGAATTGACCAGCGCCGCCCGACTGCTTCTTGTGGCGTGCGTGGCCTTCGGCCTTGCCGCTAATGGTTTCACGGTACGGGACCGATGGCGCACAGGTTTCAACTTCAAAGTTAAATTGCGCCTTCATACGGTCGAGCACTGTCTTAAGGTGAAGTTCCGATAAGCCCTGCAACATCGTCTTATTTAAAACGGTGTCTGTGGCTGTTGACAATGTGGGGTCTTCAGCGAGCATCTTCGATAAGACATCGCTCATACGACCTTCGTCGCCACGACGAAGAGGTGTTAAATCCAAACCAAACATCGGTTTCGGGAAATCGAGCGGCTTCATACGCACGTCAAAGTCAAGAATACTTGAGTGCAAGATGGCGCCATAGTGCATATCGTCAATCTTATTTAAGGCACCAATGTCGCCAGGATTTAATTCATCGGCTTCGATGGTTTCTTTACCCTGAAGGATTAAGGGCTTGTTGACCTTAATGGGTTTACGGGAATCATCGATATAGAGGGTGGAACCCGGTTTGATCTGACCCTGGTGCACGCGGAAGATACCGATCTTGCCAACGAAGGGGTCACTGATGATCTTAAAGACGTGAGCCAGAACGGGCATTTGAGCGCTCGGCTCTGTGGGAATCGGTGTTCCGTCGCGCTTTTCAAAAAGGGAAACGTTCGCTTCAGCTGGCGACGGTAAGTGACGAATAATCACCTTCATAAAGTCGCGAATACCAATGAGGTTCTTCGCGCTTGTAAAGCACACGGGGATGATGTGACCTTCGCGCAAGGCTTTCGTAATCGGGGCGTGAAGACTTGCGGGATCGGCGTCTCCTTCTTCGAGGTAACGCTCCATTGTCGCATCATCGACTTCGACCACACGCTCGATAAAGGCACGGTGCACATCGGAAACGCTCATGATGTCACTTTCACCTTCTTCGGTGTTGTAGCAGTCAATGACGTGTGTCATGCCTTTTGTCGGAAGATTCAAGGGAATGACCGCGTCGCCAAAGGCAACACGCAACTGCTCGAGAATGTTCATCAAATCAACGCCAGGGACGTCAATCTTATTGATGACAATCATGCGGCATAGGCCACGCTTTTCGGCCCAGTTCATCATGCGCTCGGTCATCAATTCGACGCCCTTAGTGGCATCGACGACGATAACGGCGGTTTTTGCTGCATCCAAGGCCGGTAGCGACTGACCGATGTAATCGGGGTACCCCGGGGTGTCAATGACGTGAATACGAACGGGATCAAGACCTAATTTTTCCGTACCCATATGGGCAACGGCTAAACGCAGTGAATGGCCAACTTGTTTTTCCTGAGGATCGCTATCACAAACTGTCGTTCCTTTCTCGACGCTACCGCATTCGGAAATAGCTCCGGCACGCATTAACATAGCTTCGATTAAGGATGTCTTACCGCTTCCGCCGTGTCCGACGAATGCGACAGTACGCAGGTTCTGAGTTGGGTATTTCGACATTTGTGACTCCTCGGGTTGAATTCAGAATTCTCGGGCGCGAGAGGAAGGCCGCACAGGCCCGAGAGACGTAGTCAATTCTACGTATCTCAGAGACAAATGGCGGCCCAAAAACTAAAAAAATCTTAAAGGGAGCTTTTTAGGCGAGAAAAGGCGTCTAAAGCGTTTTTGTAGGAAGCCAGGGCAAGACTCTCGGGAGCCACGCCTCGGAGGGTAGCTCCAACACGGAGCGTTTCAAAGATATCCGCCGGGTGTGTTCTTGCGTCGGGGTCGTTACGCCGAGCGGCGCCTGGCATATCGGGAGCATCTGTTTCTAAAACAAAATCTTCGTTTGATAGCCCAACAAAGATACGGCGAATCCGTTTACTTCCCTCATAGGTTAGTGCTCCGCCAAACCCTAATTTCATTGAAAGCTTAATTAAGCGATTGGCTTGGGCCTCCGACCCGTTAAAGGCGTGGACTACCCCTTTTAGAGGAGAAAAGACAGCAATTTCTCGGCTCACAGCATCCACGGCGTGCCGTGCGTGAATGCTTACAGGCAATGAATAACGCCTCGCTAACCGAAGTTGCTCCCGAAATAGCGTGAGCATTTTCTTTTGGTCTAGGTCCTTTACGAAGCCATCAAGGCCAATTTCTCCGATTCCAGCAAAAAGGGGATCAGTGAGAGACGCTTTGATGGTTTCTTCGAAGTCTTTTAGGAAGAGCTCGACCGAATCCACTTTGTCGATATAAAGCGGGTGCACGCCCAAGGCATAGTGGAAACCCAATTCGTGCGCAACAGCGCGGGTTTTCTCGAAAGTTCCTGGAATCCCTGAGCAGACGATGGCATCAACAAGCCCCTTTTCTTTGGCCTCTTTGACAAGAACGCCGCGGTCGGCATCAAAAATGTCGGCATCGATATGCGTATGCGTGTCGATCAGTTGAATCACGGGTTTAGCTTGGGGCAATACGCCCATTTTCCAATCGAATGGTTCTATCGCATTTGGCGGCAATCGCCTTGTCGTGCGTCACAATCACAATGGCGGTTCCAAATTGCCGCGCAAGATGCACAAAGCACGAAAAAACGGAAGCCGCTGTTTCTTCGTCGAGGTTTCCTGTGGGTTCATCAGCCAATACACAATCGGGCTGTCCCACAATGGCGCGAGCAATCGCTACGCGCTGCCGTTCGCCACCCGAGAGTTGACTTGGATAGTGATTTAAGCGCTCAGAGAGTCCAATACCCATTAAAACGTCTTTTGCCGCTTTGTAGGCCGCTTCATTTTTTTCGCGACGAATCAAAAGAGGCATCGCGGCATTTTCAAGAGCCGTGAATTCTGGCTGCAAGTGATGGAACTGATAGACAAACCCCAAGTGTTTATTTCTTAAGCGCCCGAGTTCGACTTCGTTTAAGTTGGCAATGTCGTGACCTGCGATACGGACGGTTCCTGAATCGATGGCATCGAGCCCGCCTAAAGCGTGCAATAGGGTACTTTTCCCAGAACCCGAGGCGCCAACGACGGCAACGATTTCCCCGGATTGAACCGTGAAACTCACGCCCTTAAGGACCGGAGTTTTCAGTCCTGCCGTATCCTCATAGGTCTTAAATAGATTTTCAACAGCAATTGCTTCACTCATGACGTAAGGCCTGTGCAGGGTGGGTCTTCGCGGCGCGCCAAGACGGATAAAGGGTCGCGAGTAAGCTCGCGGCAAAGCTAACAAGGGCAATCGGGATAATGTCAGAGGCTCTCGGATCGCTTGGCATCTGACTGATGTAATAGATCTCTTTGGGTAAGAATTCGACACCTAAGACGCTTTCAACAGCTGGGACAATCACATCTAAGTTACAGGCAATTCCTAAGCCAAAGACAATGCCGCAGATCACACCAATGAATCCAACGATGGTTCCTTGAATGACAAAGATGGTCATAATCGAAGCGGGAGATGCCCCAAGCGTTCGTAAAATCGCAATATCGGCTTGCTTTTCCGTCACAGTCATCACAAGGGTCGAGACGAGACCAAAGGCGCCGACAATCACAATTAAAAAGAGAATGATGGCCATCATGCGCTTTTCGACTTGTACGGCAGCAAACCAAGTGCGGTTTTGTTGCGTCCAGTCTGTTGCGTAGTAATCGGCAGGAAGCTTCATCATGAGGTTCATCGAAACCGCTCTCGCCTCATCGATGTTAGTAAGCTTCACGCGTACCCCTGTGGGGCCTCCTGTGCGAAAAAGAGCCGCCACATCGTCGATATGTGAAAAGACGAGTGTGCTATCGAATTCATAGTGCCCCGAGCGAAAAAGCGCCTTCACGGTCATCTGCTTCATGCGGGGAACAAAGCCTGCGGGCGTGGTGTTGCCTTTCGCGACAATCAACGTGACTTTGTCTCCCACAGAAACTCGCAAGAGCCGAGCGAGGTCTTCGCCCAAAATGACGCCAAAGTCTCCGGCTTTCAGTTCATTTAGTGTGGCAGATCCCAGGGTCTTTGCTACGTCGCTTACATTGGGCTCGGCTTCTGGGTCAATGCCGCGAACGGCAACGCCTCTTAAGTTACCGCGAGAATTTAGTAGCCCTTGACCTGAAACGTAGGGGGCGCAAGCAGCAACCCGCTTATCGGTTTCAATGAATTTAGCGGTCTCTTTCCAATCGGGAATGGCTCCAGTAAAGCGCACCACCTCGACGTGCGAGAGAACAGAAAGCATTCTGTCACGCACTTCCTTTTGAAAGCCGTTCATCACCGAGAGCACGATAATAAGAGCCATCACCCCGAGAGCAATCGACGAAATCGAAATCCCCGAGATAAAGCTCATAAAGCCATCTTTGCGACGGCCTCGACGCCCGGCACGGGTGTAGCGCAATCCGACAAGTAGTTCAAAAGGTAAATTCATGCGGCGTCTTTTTCAAGTGCGACGTTAACGGGGATGGCTCCCAACTTTTCGGTTAAAACTTTGGGATCGATCGTGATGATATAGCCTCGACGACCGCCATTGATGTGAATTTTATCGAGAGTAAGAATCGTGCTTTCGACATAAACGGGCATTTTTTTGCGTGTCCCAAAGGGGCTTGTGCCGCCAACTTGGTAGCCTGAGTTACGCTGCGCTTGGTCAGGGGCGCATGGTGCGATGTATTTGCGGCCTGTTTGGCGCGCAAGGTTCTTTGTCGAAACTTCGCAATCGCCGTGCATCAAAATCACGAGGGGTTTTGCGGCCTCATCTTGCATGATTAGGGTCTTCACAACGGTGTGCTCATCAAACCCTAAGGAAAGAGAAGCCATATGCGTTCCCCCGTGCTCAACGTAGTCATAGGAGTTCTGCTCAAAGGGAACGCCGTGGGCTCGAAGCCACGTTGTCGCTTGTGTTTCACTTTCGTGCTTTTCGTGATTTTTCTTACTCATTTTTTCTGTCTTTCTTTTCTGTGAAAGAGAACTTTACGCCGCATGCGTCAAATCGTTCATTCTTAACCACGCGCCAATTGCAACAAAATCTTCTCTTCCGCCAAAGGCTTTTCCTTCAAAACTCTTTGGATTCAAGATGTCTAACTTATCGACCATCGCTTTGGCCATCACGCGGTGGCAGGGAATAAGGATGGGAAAGGGATTGCGCGCCAAGATTTGTCCTACGGCTCGTACGGCCTCTGGCGAGCCAATTGCCTCGGCAATTTCGCCATAGGTCTTAAATGTTCCGCAAGGAAGAAGCGAGGTTTCTTCTAAGACTTTGCGTGTCGTCTGCGTAAAGTTCTGAGCCCTTTTTGTTGCAAAAAGCGCCGCACGCTCTTCTTTTGTGATCGACCGCCCCGTGTCGAGAATCTCCTGGACAGCATCAACCCAAGGCGACTTTAAGATTGAGGCGTTATGCGACTCAAGGGGCGCCGAATCTAAACTAAAAGCCACTTCCCAAATTTCGCCCAACGCAAAGGTAAAGGCAATCGAACCCCAGGGAGCTGGAATCGAAGCGGTTTCTTTTAATTCATCAGAAACAAAGATATGCATAGTGGCTCCTTACTTGGGGAGATCTTCTTTCCAAAGCCCTTTTGGCATCGGGAAGGCAAATTGCTCATCGGCTCCTGCTAGTTCGGTGACAGTACTTTCTGGGTAAAGCAACTGAAGGTAATCCACGAGTTCTTTTACAAGAAACTCGGGCGCAGAAGCGCCTGCCGTAATACCGATACGCGTGGCGTTTTTAATCCAATCTGTATTTAAGGCCTCAGCATTCTCAATTAAATAGGCAGCAGTGCCTGAGCGCTCGGCAACTTCTTTTAAGCGATTGGAATTGGAGCTTGTTGTCGAACCAATGACAAGGACAACGTCGACTTCTTTGGCGAGTGTCTTCACGGCATTTTGTCGCGACTGTGTTGCGTAGCAAATATCGGACTTCTTTGGCTCAATCAAAAGGGGAAAGCGGCTTCGAAGCGCCTCTGTGATTTCTTTGGCGTCATCAACAGAAATCGTTGTTTGTGTCACACACGCCAAGGCTTTATCCCCGATATCAAGTTTTGCAACGTCGTCGACTTTTTCAATGACAGTGATGCCGCCTTCGATTTGCCCCACGGTTCCTTCGACTTCAGGGTGACCTTTGTGGCCAATGACGACAACGTGCGTGCCATCGTTATGCATTTTGGTGATTTCTCGATGCACTTTTGTCACTAAGGGGCATGTTGCATCAAAGATTCGAAGGCCTCTTGCGCGAGCTTCGTTTTCTAGGCGCTTTGGTACCCCGTGCGCAGAAAAGATAAGCGTTGCCCCTTCGGGGACACTTTCTAGAGAGTCAACAAAAATGGCGCCTTTTTCGCGCAGCCCTTTAACGATGGTGCGGTTGTGAACAATTTCGTGGTGTACGTAAACCGGAGCCCCGTAAATTGTGAGAGCCCTCTCAACGACACTGACAGCCCGCGTGACGCCAGCACAAAATCCTCGTGGTCTAGCTAGAAGAATCTGCATAGGAAAAAGATACCCTAAATAGAGATGCCAATTCTAACTTGAACCACTGAAAGACTCATTTTTGAGGGCTAAGAGACGCTTTCCTTTCCTCAAATGTGGAGGTCGGAAGTTCAAAGTGCTGATAGTCCTTTCGGTTTTTCCAGTCGCCACCCCAATCAAAGCCGCGTTCGGTAAAGAGTTTGTAGGTTAAATCGTTGTGGTCAATCTTATAAGGGAAGGCCTTGTCTCTTGCGAGATAGGGTTTACCTGTAATTGGTTCAACGTGAAGTTTTCCGTTAAGCGTCTTGACGTACGGGTTATACAAGGGGTTAATGTCGATGGCGAGCCCTAAGCCGTGCTTGGAGATTTTTTTTGTTCCAGAAATAGTCCGATAGTTAAAGGAACTTGTGTTGTTATCTTGCATCGAGCGCTCATCATCGGCGTCATACACGTCGATAAGACGCATCTTCTCAATCGCGTAGTTGGCTTTGTAAAGCGCGTGAAAGATCTCTACGACATCCTGAGCAATAAGGCGATTGACGATGATTTCACCAGTCTTAGTTTTCCCGTCGAGCGTTTTGTGTAGGACGCGTACGTAACGCAACTCGTCCTTCGGAACTGGGCAGTCATCTTTGTAGGACTTTCCCTTCATCTTCTGAAAGACGGCATCGGGAATTGGGCTAATAGAAAAACTAGCGGCTTCTTCTTTTGTTAAAGATAGGGCAGGTTGCCCTTCTAGAGAAGTTGCAAAAGAAGGATTGCTCCCCAAGAAAAGAAGGGGCAATAGAGAAGAAAGAAGGAAGAGGCGTTGCTTCATATGGCACCAAAAAGGAGGTCAATCTTTTGACATCTTACAACGATAAAAACGGGTCATTTGTTATCTTGAGCGCGTTTGCGCTCAAG
>CAVEMY010000028.1:0-19315 GCA_963617005.1 Parabacteroides distasonis
GCTCCCATTGCCGAAGATATGCTCGAAGTCGAACGCATCATCGCCACAGAAGTGAAAAGCTGTGTCGGTCACGTTGAGGAAATTGCGCAATACATCACGCAAGCTGGCGGTAAACGCATGAGACCAGCGCTTTTAATCCTGATGGCTCGTGCAATGGGTGCAGACGCTAAAAAAGCGGATTACTTGGGAGCCGTGATTGAACTCCTACACACATCGACTCTGATGCACGACGATGTGGTCGATGAAGGAAAGATGCGTCGCGGCAAACCCACGGCTAACGCCAAGTGGGGAAACGCTGAGGCTGTTCTTGTTGGAGACTTTCTTTACACGAGATCATTTCAGATGATGGTTCACGCTGGAAATCTGCGTGTGATGGAGGCACTTTCCTTTGCCGCCAATCGCTTAAGTGAAGGTGAGGTCCTGCAACTAAAAAATGCACACAACCCCGACATTAGCGAAGCGGACTATTTTGCTGTGATTGAAAGAAAAACGGCCTGTCTATTTCAGGCTGCTGCGAGTATGGCAGCCGCCATTGCCGATGCGCCAAAAGAGATGGAAGAAGCCTCGCGTGATTATGCTTTGCATCTTGGAAACGCCTTTCAGATCGCTGACGACATTCTCGATTACGCAGGAGCCTCTAGCGACACAGGAAAAGCGCTTGGCGCCGACCTAAGAGAAGGCAAAGTAACGCTTCCACTTTTGTATGCCATGCAGGACGCCGATGACGCCGACCGCAACCTCATTCGTGAGGCAATTTCCCGTGGCGAAGGTGACTTTGCAGCCATCTTTTCGATTATTAAGAAGACCTCTGCTCTTGACCGTTGCTTAGAGAAAGCACACGCTGAAGTTTTACTCGGAAAGTGTGCCATTGAGCGGCTTCCCGTTGGACAATTTCGTGATTCTCTGATAAAGTTCCTGACCCTCGCGGTAGACAGGAATTCATAGGTCAAAACCACGAGTTTCGGGGTGTAGCTCAGCCTGGTAGAGTACTGCGTTCGGGACGCAGGTGTCGGAGGTTCGAATCCTCTCACCCCGACCAAATTCGAACTGGCGTTGATAAAAATCAACGCACCTTAATAAACACCCTTGCAAGTAGTTGCGGGGTGTTTTGTTATAGTGCGGGTGAATGTTTTTAGACCCCTAAAACGAGAGCCCAAAGTTCATGAGTCCGATTATTGGTTTAACAGGAGGCGTTGCAAGCGGAAAGTCCACTGCGGCTAGCCTATTTGTGCTTTTGGGCGCAGGATTAATCGACGCTGATGCAATCTCTAGAAATCTCACTTCTAGGCACGGAGAAGCGCTTCCTGCCATCGCCAAAGCCTTCGGAGAAGACTTTATCGAAGACGGTGCTCTAAATCGCACTAAGATGCGAAATCTTGTCTTTCAAAATAAAGAGGAACGCTTAAAACTTGAGGGTATTCTCCATCCCCTTATTACAAAGACAATTCAACGCGAAATTAAAACTCAACGTTATTTCCCCTATATCCTTTTGGATGCAGCGCTCTTAACGGAAAAGGAAGAGTGGCGCAACAAAGTCGATCGCATTCTCGTCATTGACGTACCAGAAGAATTGCAGATTGAGCGTTTGGTGAAATCTCGGGGGCTGACAAAAGAAATCGCAGAAGGGATTATCAAAGCTCAAGCCACAAGAGAAGAGCGTCTTCGATACGCCGATGACGTGATTGTTAACACGGGGTCTATTGCCGACTTGGCAGCAGAGGTTTCAGGTTTGCACGAGACCTATCTAAAATTAGGAAAAGATAATTTTTCCTAAGGCTTGTGCTATGTCTTTTCGTCTTACCGCTTTAACGCTTTGCGCGGCTTCTCTTATCGCGACGAGTTGCTCAACAATGAGTGTCGACAAGAATTCTCTTACAGCAGAAAAGGGGGCAACTCTAACCATCCGCCTTGAAGGCAACCCTTCCACAGGGTACGGTTGGGAAGCGAGCGAAATTAGCCCAAATCTCACGCTAATTGAAAAGCGTTTTGAAGATACGAGAACGGACCCGCAACTCGTGGGGGCTCCTGGAATCTTTGTTTTCACATTTAAGGCTCTTGAGGTGGGCATGGGTTCGGTGCGTCTTGATTACCTTCGGCCTTGGGAAAAGACTGCCCCTATAAAGTCTGAGACCTATCGCATCCGAGTTCGCTAAAAGGAATACGTCTATGCTCGTTAAATGCCCCACGTGTAAACGCCTACACGAATACGACACCAAGAGTCCTTGGAGACCGTTTTGCTCGGAGCGCTGCAAGATTATCGACTTAGGTGCTTGGGCTAGCGGCGCCTACCGCATTGAAGGCACCCCTGGGTCAGCTGATCCCGAGCTACTTGCCGAAGAAGCGAAAAAGGCTCTTACGCAAAACAAAGAAAAGTAACCCTAGTTTTTCGCAACAACGATGCCGTGCGCACCACGTGTGCGTTGCGCTTCAATGTCTTCGGGATTGCCAAAGACATACACAGGTAGCGTATTCATTTGGGCTTCTAAGAGCTTCTCTTCCGAACCCATTTTCGCGATAACGTAAAGAGCACCCGTGGCTTCCGCCGCCTTCATTTGATCGACTGTTTCAACAATGGCGCCCCTCTTTGCGTCAAGCCCCGCGTAAGTCGCAAGGTTCTCGGGGGCTTTTGCGTAGACGCATTCGGGTAAATAGATGCGCTCTGTGATGATTGCATTCATCGGTAAGTGCTTTAAGCCTTCAAGGTCAGCCAAGCCTGAAAACCACGCAAACTTTTGATGCTCAAGGCTTTTGAGTTCCCCCGCCCACGAAAAGCAACGACGAAAGTGAAGTCTCACGTAAGCGTGCGGGTAGTCATGCTCCATCACAAACCACGGATAGGACTTTCCGATTTGAATACCAAGTTCTTCATTTAACTCTCGGGCTAGAGCGATCTCAGGCGTTTCTCCGGCTTCAAGTTTTCCGCCTGGGAATTCCCAGAATCCTGCGCAGGGTTTTCCTTCAGGGCGTGAGCCCAAAAGAAAGATTCCCTTTTCGCGATTAATTAAAACGCCACAGGCAACTTCAGTTACAGGGCGCGTCATTTCTCATCCTCAAAAAGGCGCCGCGCCAAGGCAACAAGCGTTTCAGAAAACGCTTCAAAGCGCTTATCGGTTGCGTCACTTAAGGGGTTCATCTTTGTTAAACCATTGGCGTAAAGAAAGACGGCACAATGCAGTTCTTTCGAGACCCGGCGGCCAATCTCACGCAACGCGGCGTTACGCATCTGAGCGTTTGTAAGAAGAAAGATACAGGGCTCTTTATCTGCTCCCCTCTCATCTTTCGTTTGCACAAGACAAGCGCCAACCGAAACATCGGCAAACTCCACAAAAGAGTGTGAAGCTAGACGCTTACGCACCGTTTTCGGGTCGATGGAAAAGGCGGCACGCACGTCAACAGCAACGCGCCCTGCGTCCTTAACAAACGTTGCACACGCCCCGCTATCGAAAGCGTCTTTGGTGAAAACGATTTTTTCTTCTTCGCTCATAGTTCTAAAACGAAAGCGGCGTGCTTTAGTGACTTCCAAAAAGCTGCGCCGCCCAAGTTCCTATTGATATGGAAAAGAAACCTTAATTAGGCAAGTCTTCCGTGGCAATCCTTGTATTTCTTACCCGAGCCGCAGGGGCACGGATCGTTGCGACCGACATTGGAAAAATCAATGCCAGCCTTTTCCGCTTCTCTCTTTTGCGCTTCGATGGTTTCCGCAGAGTCGCTTTCCACCTGAATCTGAACACGCATCAAAATGCGAGAAACGGATTCAGAAATACTATCCAACAGCGTTTCAAACATCGCGAAAGCTTCGCGCTTGTATTCTTGCTTGGGTTGTTTTGCCGCATAGCTACGCAAGAAAACGCCCATACGCAACGCATCCAACGCTTGAATGTGCTGACGCCACATCGAGTCGATCATTTGCAAAAGAACGCTCTTACTAAAGCTCGTCCACGATTCGTGACCGACAATCTCTTCTTTTTCACGAACGATGCGGTCCGTTTCTTCAATAAGTTTATTTAAGAGATCTTCATCGGTGACTTCGTTACTTTCTTCGAGCATTGCCTGCATCGGGATATCAATCCCCCACTGCTCTTTCAAAATCTTCGTTAAGGTATCAAGGTCCCACTGCTCTTCAACAGTTTCCGCGGGGACATAGCTCCTAAAGAGTTTTTCAAAGTAGCCGTGGCGCAGTTCTTTCATGCCTTCGGCAACGTCGTTATTTTCGAGAATCTCGTTACGCAAACGATAGATTTCACGACGCTGATCGTTTTGCACATCATCGAACTCAAGCAACTGCTTACGAATATCGTAGTTGTGGCCTTCGACCTTACGCTGCGCCGATTCGATCATGCGGCTTAGCATCTTCGATTCGATGGCGACATCTTTTTCAAGCTTAAGCTTATCGGCAATCGCTCTCATTCTGTCGCCGCCGAAAATTCTCAAAAGCTGATCTTCCATCGATAGATAGAAAACGGAGCTACCTGGGTCGCCTTGACGACCCGAACGGCCACGCAACTGATTGTCAATACGGCGCGATTCGTGGCGTTCACTACCGATGATGCGAAGGCCACCGGCGGCGACGACTTCATCGTGAAGTTTTTGCCAATCTGCTTTCAGAGCGTCGCAGCGCTTTTTCTTTTCCTCGTCACTTAACTCATTATCAAAGTTAATTTCGTCGAGTTTCTTATTGATGCCGCCACCTAAAACGATGTCGGTACCGCGACCTGCCATGTTGGTGGCGATTGTGACAACTCCTGGGCGACCGGCTTCCAAAATCACTTGCGCTTCACGTTCGTGCTGCTTGGCGTTTAAGACGTTGTGCTCAATATGGAGTTCATCGAGCATCTTCGATAAGCGCTCGGAATTTTCAATCGAGGTTGTACCGACGAGCACAGGCTGATGGCGAGCGTGGCTTGCTTCAATATCGCGAATAATGGCGCGATACTTTTCTTCTTCTGTGCGAAAGACCTTATCCTGCTCATCAACACGAATCATCGTGCGATGCGTCGGGATCACAACGGTTTCAAGGCCATAAATGTCTTGGAATTCGTAGGCTTCCGTGTCAGCCGTTCCTGTCATACCCGCCAATTTCTTATACATACGGAAGTAGTTCTGGAACGTAATGGAAGCAAGCGTCTGGTTTTCTTGCTTAATTTCGACGCCTTCTTTGGCTTCGATTGCTTGGTGAAGGCCTTCGGACCAACGGCGTCCTGGCATTAAGCGCCCTGTGAATTCATCGACAATGACAATCTCGCCATTTTGAACGACGTACTGCTGATCGCGATGGAAAAGTGTATGCGCACGCAAAGCCGCATTTAAGTGGCTCATGATGCGAATGTTTTGCGCCGAATAGAGGCTCGTGTTGTCTTTAATAAGCCCCTTTTCAACGAGAATCTTTTCAACGTGTTCGTGACCTTGATCGGATAAGTAGACCTGATGCTGCTTTTCATCGACCCAATAGTCGCCCTCGCCCTTTTCTTCCTTTTGACGGATTAAAAGCGCGGGGAGGTCATTGACTTTGCGATAGAGATCGGTGCTGTCTTCTGCGGCTCCAGAAATAATCAGGGGCGTTCTTGCTTCGTCAATTAGAATCGAGTCCACTTCGTCGACAATCGCGTAAAAGAGCCCACGCTGACGACGGTGCGAAACCTCGTACTCCATGTTGTCACGCAAGTAGTCAAAACCGAATTCGTTATTGGTGCCATAGGTGACGTCGGCGGCGTAAGCTTTACGTTTACTGTCTGTGTCTTGCACTGTCGAAAGAATCGTTCCGACGCTCAAACCCAAAAAGTTATAGACGTGTCCCATCCAAGCCGCGTCGCGTGAAGCAAGGTAATCGTTCACCGTTACGACGTGAACGCCTTTACCGGCAATCGCGTTTAAGTAAACCGCCATCACAGCCGTGAGCGTCTTACCTTCACCCGTGCGCATTTCAGCGATCTTGTTGTCGTTTAAGACCATAGCGCCGATTAACTGCACATCGTACGGGCGTTGCCCTAAAACACGTAAGCTTCCTTCGCGAGCCACAGCAAACGCTTCAGGCAACAACTGCTCGAGAGTTTCACCCTTGGCGTAACGCGCACGAAACTCCTCAGTCTTTTTCGCTAAATCCGCATCCGAAAGTTTCTGAATCTCGGGTTCAAGCTTGTTGATCTGGGCAACTTTGCGTCGATATTGCTTAATCAAACGATCGTTACGACTACCAAAAATTTTCGTCAGAAATGAATCAAACATACGGCCATTCAATCCCAAAAATAGTCATCAGGCACAAGGTGCAAAATGGCGCGTTGTCTAGGTAGACAACGAACCCAATGTGAGGTGGGCATTATCGCACAAGGGCACGCTCTATGTCGTGCCCAAAACGAGTCAAAAACCGCACTTATTGCGCGGCTTTCTCGAGGGTGTGCTTGCGGTGAGCAACGCGTTCGACGACCATCTTGGCAATGTAGCCTGAGCGGGTCTCGCCTTCGGCTTCGGCTAATTCATCCAAAAAGTGCAAAAGTCGCGTTGGGATGGAAATGTTGATTCGTTCGCTTTTTCTCGCAAGTAAATTGGGTGCAATATCAACAAAGCCGAAAATGCATCCCGTATAGTCTTGCTTACCTGGTAAATCATCAAGCCTTGAAGGGGCTGGAAGAAGGTTTCCTTCATTCACTTCACACTCAAGCCAGCCTAAAACCGCTTCTTGTGCGTTCCTAAAGGCCGCTTCTAGCGAGTGACCTGAACATAAACAACCTGGTAAATCAGGGACAACCACAGCATAAACACCGTTAGCGTCTTTGGGTTTTACAACGATTGGATAGCGCATATTCTCCTCCTTGTGACGTAATCGATTATACACATTTAATACACAACACACACTCGATACACAACATCAAAAAAGAGGACGCAACCTTCGGTAGGTAATCCCGCTAAACTTCACGCGTTAGATGACTTTGGATTCCCCAAAACGACGATGGCAGATCAACGCACAAGTTCAATGCAAAAACTTTCAAGTGTTTCAAGCGAAAAAACTCGCAATCTCGATAGCCTTGACCAGGCGCTTCACGCCTCAAGGCGTGTTTGCGTCGTTTTAAGAGAGATGCTCAGTGCAACGTGTCCAAGCGTTGATTGGACCCATTTAGGCAACATTCGCGTCACAGACGAGAAAATTGTTTTATTCGTCAAGAATGCGTTACAAAAGACAAAATTGCGACAGATTCTTCCCCGCCTTGAAGCGGCAACGCAGTCCTCGGGCTTTATTCAGGCGATTGAGATTGTCGTAAGACCTGTTTCTCAAACCCTGACACCCAAAGAAGTTTCCTCAAGCGAAAAGCCCCGCGAAGGAGACGCAGAAGGCGCCTCCTACATGGAAAAGAAAGCCGAAACCCTCATCGATGGCGATGTGAAAGAGGCCCTTTTGTCTCTTGCTAAGACTCTGCACAGCTAAAAAGAGCCCTCAAAAAAAAGCAATTTCTTTATCCCTATGAGATAATGCGCCCACCTCGCGCAATGCGGGGATTGATTTTTTAGACCAGTTAAAGAAAAGCATGGAAGCAGAACGGATTAATTTAACGAAAAACCTCTGTGAAGACCTCTTAGAGCGTCTTGCCGAATTACGGGGGTATCTTTGACGTCGATAAAAAGAAGCGACGCCTCGAAGAAGTCAATCGCGAGCTAGAAGATCCTCATCTTTGGGACAATCCCGAGCACGCTCAAGAAGTTAGCAAAGAAAAGAAAACACTCGATACGCTTGTGGGCGATTTCGAGCGCCTAACGCACGGCATTGCTGATGCCAAAGAACTCTTTTCTATGGCGCTTGAAGAAGGCGATGAACAAGGCGCCGAGTCGATTGCCCAAGAGGTTGAAAGCGACAAAAAAGAAGTCGAAAAGCTTGAATTTAAGCGTATGTTCAATCAGCCGATGGACGCGGCGAATTGCTACTTGGAAATTCAAGCCGGAGCCGGCGGCACCGAAGCGCAAGATTGGGCAAGCATGTTAGAGCGTATGTATTTACGCTTTGCGGAGCGCTCTGGCTTTACTGCGAAATTGACTGAAGAAACCCCAGGAGACGTCGCAGGCATCAAGGGCTGCACAATCTACATCACAGGCCCCTACGCCTACGGAACACTGAGAACCGAAACAGGCATTCATCGCCTTGTTCGCAAAAGTCCCTTTGATGCAAACGCCAGGCGCCACACCTCGTTTGCGAGTGCCTACATCTACCCTGAGGTTGATGATTCGATTGAAATTACGATTAATCCCGCAGACTTACGCGTCGATGTCTTTCGCGCATCGGGCGCAGGCGGTCAACACGTTCAGAAAACCGAATCGGCAGTCCGCATCACACATATCCCCACAGGAATCGTGACAGTCTGCCAAGACGATCGCAGTCAACACAACAATCGCGAACAGGCTCTGCGTCAATTAAAAGCCAAACTGTATGAAGCAGAAATGCGAAAACGCATGGCCGAGCAAGAAAAGCTCGAAGAAGCCAAGAGCGATATCGGATGGGGCCACCAGATTCGAAGCTACGTCTTAGATCAAAGCCGCGTCAAAGACCTCAGAACCAATGTCGAAACGGGTAACACCGGAGCTGTCTTAGACGGAGACTTAGACTTATTTATTCAAGCAAGTCTTAAGCAAGGCGTCTAGACTACGAAATTATTCTTTTTAAAAACACATCGGAAAGTTTTTTGAAATGAGCGAAGAAAATAAGAGCACAGAAAATAGTGCGTCATTGCAGCAAGAAGATATCAACCACATTATTGCCGAGCGTCGTGCAAAGTTAGAGGCCTTGCGCGCTAAGGGCGTTGCCTACCCCAATGACTTTAAACGTAAAGATCTCTTTGGGGATTTGCGCGAAACTTATGGGACAAAAACCAAAGAAGAGTTAGAAGCGCTTGCTCCTGAAGTGGCAGTTTCTGGCCGCATGATGCTTAAGCGCATTATGGGAAAAGCCAGTTTTGCCACCGTTACCGATTTCACAGGAAAGATGCAGTACTTTTTAAGCGCTGCCGAGATGGGCGACGAGGCGTATGCCGCTTTTAAGACCTACGATATTGGTGACATTGTTGCTGCGCGCGGCACGCTTTTCTTAACCAATCGTGGAGAGCTTTCTGTTCGTGTGAAAGAGCTTCGCCTTCTCACGAAGAGCCTGTTGCCGCTCCCTGATAAGCATAAGGGCCTAACGGACCCCGAGCAGTGCTGCCGCATGCGTTATGTTGATTTAATTATCAACGAAGAAAGTCGTGCTCGTTTTGCCACACGCTTTAAGGCCGTTTCTGCTGTGCGTCACTTCATGGAAGCACATCGCTTCGTTGAAGTTGAAACCCCGATGCTTAACACAATCCCAGGGGGAGCTAACGCCAAACCCTTTGTCACGCACCACAATGCGTTAGATATTGATCAGTATTTGCGTATCGCGCCTGAACTCTTTTTAAAGCGACTCGTTGTCGGTGGCTTTGAACGCGTCTATGAATTAAATCGCTGCTTTAGAAATGAAGGCATCGACACGCGTCACAACCCTGAATTCACAACAATCGAGTTTTACGCGACTTACTGGACCTACGAAGATCAGATGCAGTACACAGAAAGTCTTCTTCGTTATGTCGCGAAAGAAGCGACGGGTTCTGAAAAGATTACCTATCAGGGGACAGAAATTGATCTCTCGAAGCCCTTCGCCCGCTTAACGCCCGAAGAAGCCATCCTTAAGTACGCTCCGCAATACAAGCCCGAGCAGTTGAAGGATGAAGCGTTCCTTCGCGCAGAACTCGCGAAACTCGGTGCCAAACAACCCGACTGGGTCGGTCTCGGCGCTCTTGTGATGGCGCTATTTGAAGAAGTCGCAGAATCCAAATTAATCGAGCCGACATTTATCGTTGACTACCCGGTGGAAATCAGTCCCTTGGCGCGCGAGTCGGACACGAAGCCCGGACTCACAGAGCGCTTTGAACTCTTTATCTATGGGCGCGAGACAGCCAATGGCTTTTCTGAATTAAACGATCCAGACGATCAAGCTGCTCGCTTTAAGGCTCAGGCTGATGCTAAGAGCAAAGGCGACGATGAAGCGATGTATTACGACGCCGATTACATTCGTGCGTTGCAATACGGGCTTCCTCCCACAGGCGGCTGCGGCATCGGTATCGATCGCTTTGTCATGCTCCTAACGGACGCAAGTTCGATTCGTGAAGTGTTGCTTTTCCCGACGCTTCGCCCCGAAAAGGAATAATCCGTGACTTCGACCGAAGAACTCTTAAATGAACTAAGTAACCGGGCTCAAGAGAACCCACCTTTGGGTTCTCGCCCGCTTTCGATCTGTGGCGTAAGATGCGGAACTCTTGTTCCCCGCTCCTACGACATTCTTCGGTCGCCTGCCTTTTACAGTGTTTTTGAAGAAACAGAAGACGGCCTTGAAATCCCCTTCTCGGGAGAAACGGCCTCTCGAGAGCTTGTAAGTATTGCCAAAGAACTTCACGACATAGGTGCTTTCTTTCAGTGGCGTGATGAATTATTGGATATCGTAAGTTACGACACGGGTCGGAAACTTGCGACGGCAGAACGCGGCCTCTTTCGCTTTCTCGGGATGACAACGACGTGCGTACACGCTGTTACTTGCGACGAAGATGGGCGCTTTTGGCTCGGTCTTCGTAGTCACACAAAGCAGGTCGACCCCGACCTTTGGGATACGATCTCAGGGGGCTTATCCTCTGCTGGAGAATCCCCTCTTGAAACTCTCGCGCGAGAAACAGTGGAAGAAGCGGGTATCGCCCCTCAAAACTACACAGTAGGAACCCCTATTGAGTTTCTTGTGACGCGCCCTGTGAAAGAAGGCTGGATGCGAGAGAAAAACACCATTTATCCCATTACACTTGCAAGCGGTGTAACACCCAAAAACCAAGATGGTGAAGTCGCTCGCTTTGAAGCCGTCGATCGCGATGAACTTCTGACTCGCATCGCAAAAGGTCAATTAACGCTTGATGCAGCGCTTGCCTTTTTAAAAACCTTTTTTTAAAGCGCAAATTCGATGAAACTAGCCACCTTTAACGTCAATGGCATTAACGCAAGGCTTGAGATTCTGACTGAGTGGCTTAAAAATAAAGCGCCT
This sequence comes from Parabacteroides distasonis, assembly GCA_963617005.1. Taxonomy (GTDB): domain Bacteria; phylum Pseudomonadota; class Gammaproteobacteria; order Burkholderiales; family Burkholderiaceae_F; genus Duodenibacillus. Next base: position 11,075 of record CAVEMY010000028.1, read on the forward strand.
GATGCTCTTGCCCTTCAAGAAACTAAAACGGTCGATGAAAGTTTTCCAAAAGAAGTCTTTGCGTCCTTAGGGTATGAGCCCTTTTACTTCGGACAGAAAAGCTATAACGGCGTTGCTCTCCTTGTTAAAAAAGACGCTTTTCTTGCGACGAAACTTATTGCCAAAAACATCCCCGATTATCCAGACGCTGCAGCGCGGGCAATTGCAGTTTCTCTCACCGAAAAAACCGGCAACCCCTTCCTATTTATCGGTGCCTACTTTCCAAACGGGCAGGAAGTAGGCGGCGAAAAGTATCTATATAAACTCGATTGGATTGCCACCCTTACGGCGTGGATTCGTAAGCTTCGCAGCGTAGGGACTGAGATTTACCTCACAGGCGACTTTAACATCGCACCCACTGACGCGGATGTGTGGAATCCCGAGTCGTGGAAAGGAAATATTTTGGTTTCTGAACCCGAACGCGATGCCTACACGCACTTAAAGGAAGCTGGTCTCATTGATTTATGGGACAAAACTCCTCACGAGAAAGAAACCTACTCGTGGTGGGACTATCGACAGCAGGGTTTTGAGAAAAACCAAGGGCTAAGAATCGATCACGCTTTGGCAAGCGCGGCTCTCGCTAATCGCCTACAAAGCATCACGATTGATAAAGAGCCACGAGCCAAAGACCGTCCGAGCGATCACGCCCCGGTTGTTGCAACGTTTACCGATTAACTGCGTTCATCGATCCACACAGTGAGAATCGCCTCAAGACGCGCTTCATTGCTTTTCTCGGGGTCGTCTTTAAAGTCAGGCAAATTGCAGATCAGTTGATGAAGTTCCGTAAAGCGTAGCGTCACAGGGTCAATTTCTGGATAGCGGTCAGCTAATTCTTCGCCAATATCTTCGGCGTCCGTCCAAGTAAGAGCCATTAGGTTATCGCTCCCCGACAATATTCTTGTTGTGTACTGGGATTTCCACCTCGATATCCTCCTCACCCATCGTGACGCGACAAGCTAAGCGAGAATCAGGACGAGAATCAAACGCGGTATCCAAGCGATCAAGTTCTGCGTCGCTTGCTTCAGCTAAAGAATCAAATCCCTTTTTCACATAGATGTGGCACGTGGCGCAAGCGCCGTTATATTCGCAGGCGTGCGCAAGTTTTACGCCGTGCGCGACCATGGCCTTGGCAAGATTTTCACCGGCATTCACAGTAAATTTGGCCCCTTCTGGGCAGACACTGTTGGCTAAAACCGTCACAGTTGGCATCTCTTAACTCCTTATTGACTATTCATCGGCAATTGAGTGGCCAGCGAGGGCTTGCCGGATCGAGCGATCCATACGTCGTGCAGCAAAATCGCTTGTTGCCGCAACAAGCGCCTTACTCTCTTGATTAATTTCATTGGCATTGCGTTTGGCAATTGCCGCCTTCAACGCCGCGATTTGTTGATCGATCGCACTGCGCTCTTTTAGATCCAGTAAATCCGCATCCGTACTTAAAGCAGACTCCGTGGCAATTAAGACGCGTTCTGCCTCAACGGTTTCTTCACGCAATTTGCGTTCTTCTAAGTCGTGCTCGGCCTCGGTGTTGCCTTCTTTAAGCATGCGGACAATATCTTCGTCGGCTAACCCATAGGAAGGCTTTACTTGAATGCTTGCTTCGAGGCCAGTTTTTTGCTCACGCGCAGAAACCGAGAGAATTCCATCGGCATCAATCCGATATGTCACACGAATGCGAGCGTTACCTGCTGCCATCGGTGGAATGCCGCGCAGTTCAAATCGAGCAAGCGACCGGCACGCATCCACAATCTCGCGCTCGCCTTGCACAACGTGAATCGCAAGCGCGGTTTGATTGTCTTTAAATGTCGTAAAGTCTTGCGCCATCGCAACAGGCACTGGTGTGTTACGAGGAATGATTTTTTCAACGAGTCCCCCCATCATCTCTATACCAAGGGACAATGGAGTGACATCCAATAAAAGCCAGTTATCGTCTCGCGAGTTTCCGGCTAATTTATCTGCCTGCAATGCTGCTCCCACAGCCACCACTTCATCGGGATTGATATCGGTAAACGGGGTCTTTCCAAACGTTTTCTTCACGGCCTCACGCACACAGGGCATGCGAGTCGCACCACCGACCAAGACAATCCCTTGAATCTCGCCTGCGGAGGCTTTCGCATCAGAGATCACTGACTTCACAACATCAATCGTGCGAGTAACTAAGGGGGCGCTTAACGCTTCAAAGGATTGACGCGTAACAGAAACTTTTCTTACGCTATCCATTTGAAAGGTCGCATCGCTTTTTTCCGTTAGTTCTTCACGAACACGACGCGCCTCGAGAATGGCGTGGCGCTTTTCTTTGGGAGATAAATTCGCAAAAGAAAGATTGAGATGCTTTAAGGCGTCTTCGGCCACAAGGCGATCGAAGTCGTCGCCTCCTAATGCCGTGTCGCCCCCTGTGGCAATCACTTCAAAGATTCCCTTAGATAGGCGCAATAGCGAGACATCAAAGGTGCCGCCCCCTAAGTCGTAAATCAAATAAAGTCCTTCGGCTCCCGTATCCAACCCGTAGGCAAGCGCTGCGGCTGTCGGCTCATTTAATAGACGCAAAACCTCGAGACCAGCAAGGCGCGCCGCGTCTTTCGTTGCTTGCCGCTGCGCATCATCAAAGTAAGCAGGAACCGTAATCACGGCACCCACGAGTTCGCCATCTAAGCGGTATTCGGCTCGAGCCTTTAATGCTTTTAAAACCTCGGCACTTACTTCAATCGGAGTTTTAGGTCCTGCCGCCGTCTCAAGGCCAATCGTCCCTTTTTCTTTTCTAAAGCGATACGGGAAGGCTTCTGGTGTGATGTCTTCTAGTGCTCTTCCAATTAGGCGCTTGGCGGACGTAATCGTGTTTTGGGGATCGGCAAAACTATTTTCAAGAGCACTAACGCCAACTTCAGTTTCCCCGTTAGGCAAAAACCGCACAACGCTAGGAAGGAGCTTTTTCCCTTTTTCATCGGGAAGAACTTCCACCAAGCCGTTAACGACAGTCGCCACAAGCGAATTGGTTGTCCCAAGGTCAATACCAACGGCCAAACGCTCCTCGTGAGGAGCCGCCGATAGACCAGGCTCAGCAATTTGCATCAATCCAGACATGAATACTTTCTTTCCTTAGGATCTTGAGGCTTCAGTTAAAAGCTTTTCAACAAAAAGGAGTTTTCGCACAGCGTCTCGCGCTCTTTCGCAATCCTCTTCTTTATCGAGTGTAGTGGAAATCGTTTTTAAAAGCGTCGCGCGTTCTTCTTTTATTTCGCTTAAAACCGCATTGCCCTCTCCGGCATCGATCCTCTCACGATATTCGAACTGCTTTAAAAGAAAATCAGGAGGCATCTTCGTATCGCGCTCTTCATCAAGGGCAACGCCTTTGGCGGCAAGAAGCACTTTGGCGCGCGTTGCGTCATTTAAGAGTTCGACTTTCGCATCATTGAGGCGACTCGCCCACTGCTCGGCAACTCTCTGAGCAGCCGCTCCTGCCGCAGCAAAACGATCAGGATGCACGAGCGCCAACCGTTGGCGCCACGCATCCTCAATCTCTTTTTTATCGATTGAAAAACGCTCAGGAAGGCCTAAGAGCGTAAAGGCGTTTTCAGACATCACTTAAACCTTAAAGGACTTTCCGCAACCGCAGTGCTCTTTTTCATTGGGATTTTTAAATTTAAATCCCGACTGAAGGCCTTCTTTCACAAAGTCGAGTTCAGTCCCATCGATATAAGGAAGGCTCTTTTCGTCGACAATGACTTTCACACCAAAACTATCCCACGTGAGGTCGTCGGCAGCTAAAGCATCAGCAAATTCAAGCTTATAAGCCATCCCTGAGCAGCCCGATGTTTTCACACCCACGCGTAGCCCAATGCCTTTGCCGCGCTTAGCGAGAAAGGCTTTCACATGATTAGCGGCAGCTTCCGTTAACGTAATCATGAAGCGTCCTTTTTGGCTTGTTTGGCTTTGTAGTCGTCAATCGCAGCTTTCACGGCGTCCTCAGCCAAAATCGAGCAGTGAATCTTCACGGGCGGCAACGCCAATTCTTCCGCGATTTCCTGATTAGAAATCTTCTCGGCTTCTTCTAAGCTTTTGCCTTTAACCCATTCGGAAACAAGGGAACTTGAGGCAATTGCGCTTGCACACCCGTAGGTCTTAAATTTTGCGTCTTCAATGACGCCTTCATCATTGACCTTAATCTGTAGGCGCATCACGTCGCCACAGGCCGGAGCTCCGACCATTCCCGTTCCAACCGATGCATCCTCTTTATTGAGCGTTCCGACATTTTTCGGATTCTCGTAATGCTCCATGACTTTTTCGCTATAGGGCATCTTTTCGCTCTCCTAGTGTTCGTTCCATTTGACGTTCTTTAAATCCACGCCTTCCTTGTGCATTTCCCACAAGGGGCTCATTTCGCGCAATTTCGCGACTTTCTCCGTTAAAAGCGCCACAGTGCGATCGATATCTTCTTCTGTGGTAAAGCGCCCGAAGGTAAAACGGATTGAGCTATGCGCCAATTCATCGTCGCGCCCCAAGGCACGCAAAACATAACTTGGTTCAAGAGAAGCTGACGTGCAAGCTGAACCCGAACTTACGGCAATGTCCTTTAAAGCCATCATGAGGCTTTCGCCTTCAACGTAGGCAAAGGAAACATTGAGGTTCGTTGAGACGCGGTGTTCCATATCGCCATTAACGACAACATCGGGAATGTTTTTCACGATGCCATCTAATAGTCTCTGGCGAAGTGCCATGCAGTGCGCGATATCTTTATCTTGTTCGAGTTTGGCCAAGCGATAGGCCTCTCCCATACCAACGATTTGGTGGGTGGCAAGGGTGCCCGAGCGCATACCACGCTCGTGACCGCCGCCGTGAATTTGCGGCTCGATTCTTACGCGTGGCTTACGACGTACATAAAGCGCACCGATCCCCTTCGGACCATAGACCTTGTGTGAAGATAGGCTCATCAAATCCACTTTGAGCTTTTGAGTATCCAATTCCATTTTGCCAGGGGCCTGCGTTGCGTCACAGTGAAAGATAATGCCGCGGGCTCGACACATTTCGCCGATTGCGGCGATATCTTGAATGACGCCGATTTCGTTATTCACAGCCATGACTGACACAAGCGTTGTATCTGGGCGCATTGCCGCTTCTAATTTCTTTAAATCGAGTAACCCGTTTTCTTCAACGTCCAAATACGTGACCTCGAACCCTTCAGTTTCTAAGTGGCGCATCGAATCCAAAACCGCCTTGTGTTCTGTTTTCACCGTAATAAGGTGCTTACCCTTATCGCGGTAAAAGTGCGCAGCGCCCTTAATCGCGAGGTTATCGGACTCGGTTGCCCCCGAGGTCCAAACGATTTCTCTTGGATCGGCATTGATGTAGGCCGCGACTGCCGCACGAGCTTCATCGACGGCTTTTTCCGCATCCCACCCATAGGCGTGCGAATGGCTTGCGGGGTTCCCAAATTTCTCACATAAGTAAGGAATCATCTTTTCTGCCACACGCGGGTCCACCGGCGTTGTTGCAGAGTAGTCAAGATAAATAGGACGATTCTCAGTCATAGAACTTACTTTTCCTTCTTTAACCACGTTTGTTCTTAAAAATAACCACAGCCTCGCCGCGAGAAACGTTATGCGTATTCGCATAATTCGTTTTGATTTGGGCAAGGCTTTGTTTGTCTAAAAAATCTGTCATCAGTCGATTCATATCCGACCAGAGGCCGTGCGCTAAGCACTCGGCCCCTCCGCGGCATTGGCCTGTGCCATAGCAATTGGTGGCATCTAGGCTTTCTTCGACGGCGCGCACGATTTCTCCTGCGCTAATGGCTTCGGGCTCTCGCGATAAGCGATAGCCGCCACCTGGGCCGCGATTGGCAGTCACAAGTTCAGCTTTGCGAAGTCTTCCGAAAATCTGCTCAAGATATGCCACGGAAATCTGTTCTCGGCGCGCGATATCGGCTAAGCGCACCGGCCCATTTTTCCCGTAAAGCGCAATATCAATCATGCTTGTGACAGCAAAGCGCCCGCGTGTTGTTAGCTTCATATCGTCGATTTCCGAGTAGTTTTGTCAGGAATAGCGAGTCTATCGAATAATTCCCGACTATAAAATAAGGGAATACGACTTTTGGAGTATTTTCTAGGTAATTTTGATTGTTCTATTTTTGCAACAATCCGATGAAAACTCAGTCCTCTTTATAACGTCTTAAACTCAGTTTCGTAAAATGAACCCTTCCTGTCGTTCAGGTCAAAGAGTGCGCTCCTCAAAATTGGGGCGTTTTGAAATTCATTTTTTCGGAGATTCTTATGCTGAAAAAATTGCTTTTTCTCGGTGCTTGTGGCTCATTGCTTACAACCTCTGTGACCGCACAGGCCGAGGAACTCTTAATGGGTACAGAAAGTACCTACCCACCCTTTGAATTCACAGATACCAAAAACGGTACCGAAGTTGTCGGTTTCGATATCGATATGGTGCGTTTGATTGGAAAAAAGGCTGGCTTTACCGTCAAAGTTGTCTCGATGGGTTTTGACGCTTTGATTCCTTCAATTTTGAGCCGCCAAATCGATATTGCAGGCGCGGCGATTACGATTACCGAAGAACGCGCCAAGCGCATTGCCTTTACTGCTCCCTACTACGACGGTGGTCTTTCGATTCTTGTTCGTAAAGCCGATAAAGACGTCTATAAGACAGAAAAAGAACTTGCCAACCAAGTGATTTGCGGACAGATTGGCACGTCGGGCGCTGCGATGGCGAAATCGCTTCCTGGCACGACAGTCAAAACCTTTAATAGCATGAACGATGCGTACATGGAATTAAAGAATAAGGGCTGCGTGGCAATCATCGGCGATCGCCCAACAATCGGCCACTTCATGGCAAGCAACCCGAAAAACGATGAAATCTATGCGCATCAGCCACGCGTTCTCGCGGTTGAACAGTACGGCTTTATCGTCAACAAGAAGAACAAGAAGCTTCTTGACCGTATGAACAAAGCCTTGGAAGAAGCCAAGAAAGATGGCTCTTACCAAGCGACGATGGAAAAATGGTTCGGCAAATAAGCCGAAGATTGGAGAAGAATCTACTTTAAACGCGGGAGTCGCTCATGGAATTCGACTTTTCCTTGGTGACCCAGTCAATGCCGCTACTTTTAGCGGGCGCACTGGTTACACTAAAAATTACGGCAATGGCCGTTGGCCTCGGTATGGTATTTGGCTTAATTGCCGCCATTGGAGCTCTGTGTAATAACCGTGTCATTCACTACATTGCGCGTGCCTATGTGAACTTTATCCGAGGCACGCCTTTGTTAGTGCAGATTTTCATCCTCTACTTTGCGCTTCCTGTCATCACGGGTGTTCGTATCGACCCCTTTACCGCCGCAGTGGCTGCCTGCTCGATTAATTCGGGCGCTTATGTGGCAGAAATCTTTCGCGCGGGCATTCAGTCGATTGCCATTGGCCAAAGGCGCGCTGCTCTAAGTCTTGGGATGACACCAGCGCAAACGATGCGCTATGTGGTTTTACCGCAAGCTTTTAAGCGTGTGATTCCGCCGCTTGGCAATGAGTTCATTGCGATGTTAAAGGACTCTTCTTTGGTTTCCGTGATTGGCTTTGAAGAATTGACCCGTAAGGGGCAACTCATTATTGCCGATACCTACGGGTCCTTGGAAATCTGGTCAACGGTTGCGATTCTTTACCTTATTATGACCTTTACGATTTCTCAGTTTGTCGCTGTGATGGAAAAGAAATTCCATACGGGCGAAGAAAACTAAGCGTCGTTTGTACTGCTACGAAAGGCTAGTCGGGGAAAATCAGGCTAGCCTTTTTTATTGCCTTAAAGGCGCGGAACGGAAGTAAGGAGCTTTTGTGTGTAGGCGTCTTTCGGGCAACTTAAGACGTCTTTAGCGAGCCCCGTTTCTACAATGCGACCGTTTTTCATCACGGCAATGCGATCTGCCATACATTCAACGACAGCAAAGTTGTGCGTAATAAATAAGTACGCCACATGCGTTTTCTTTTGAATCTCACGCATTAAATTCAAAATCTGCGCTTGTACTGAAACATCTAACGCACTTGTTGGCTCATCGCAGATAATAAGTTGGGGCTTTACCGCTAAAGCTCGCGCAAGAGCAATGCGTTGCCTTTGACCGCCAGAGAATTCATGCGGTAGGCGCCTTGCGGACTCTTCAGGCAAACCAACGAGCTTAAGTAACCCTCTTACACGATGCTCGAGATTTTCCTCAGGCCC
>CAVEMY010000029.1:0-19158 GCA_963617005.1 Parabacteroides distasonis
CCTGTCTTCGCGTCAAGAAGAGCATAGTCAGTATCTGCGCTTGTAGCTTGAGCTTCGAAACTACCTGCAGTAACACTTGCTTTTGTCACTGGGCCAATGGCAAGAATGGCAGACTTCCCCGTTGTTGAACTAAAGGTGTCCGTTGCCTTGATTGTTGTGTTCACTTCATTAGAGGCACTTGAAAGATAAAGCCCGTAATATGACCCTTCTTGCGTGAAGTTTTTTGTGTAAATATCAAGAGTGCTTCCGCTAGCAACGTGAACCACACTCGAAGAGGCTCCGATATCTTCTTTTTGAAGCGCTTTTAATGTCACTGACGCGCATTCCTGACCCTCTTTGCCAAAACTCAGTTTTGAGCCAACAGACAATTGAATCGCATTGGAGTATTGAGCGTCAGCCGTAATTGACACGGTCGAATCGGGGTCGCTAGCGCCAAAAGTCGCTTGCGAATACCATGTTGCAACAATTCCATTTGCAAGAGATTGCACGGGATTATCGGCCTTGGCAGAAATTTCCAGGTTCTTACCAAAATTCCCAATTGCTTTTCTTAGATAAAGACCCGTGGCAGAACTGATGCCTTCTGAGCTTGAGGTGTTCTCTGCTAAGACATTGATTGTTGTGTTACCAGCAATCGTGACTTTCGGCTTCGCATCGCTTTCCAAGTCATCAGATTCCACTTCAAGACCGTAGGCTTCGCCTCTTGCACGAACGTTCGCCGATAAGCTACCAGAACTCACTTCCAAGGTTGAAGAATCTTTAACACAAATACCCGTGGCTGTCGCTGAGGCATTGTTAGCATATTCTGTGGTGCTACCCGATTTCTTTTCCACTCCTATGTTAATCGCGACCGTTTCGTGACCAATTAAAACCGTGCTTTCATTTTTGGCATAAATAGTGCGATAGGCCTTAGCATTGGGACATTCTTGCGAAAACGTAAGTGTCGAACCTTCGACAGTCTGCGGTTTTAGTTCAACCTCTCCCGTAGAAGCATAAATGGCGTTCATACGTTCAAGACTTGCATTCGTGCTCGAAGTAAAACGAAAAGTCGCCTTATTAGCCGTTATCGAAGTCTTACCATTTACAGTATAGATTCCATAAAAGAAATCATCCTCGGAATTAAGCGGGATGTTGTCTACCGTAAGAGTTAACGTCTTTCCTTCGATGGTAAGCGTTCCACTATCAGCGCCAATGACGCCACCGAATGTAAGGGAGTCCGATGCCTTAACGGCAATCTTTGCCCCGTCAGCAGCATAAAGAACATCCCACTTGCCATCCCACGCATTAAGGCTCACGGTGTTTGCTTCAAGAGAAAACGAGCCATTGTTTTGAGCTTTGATAACAGGGCTAGCCGCCGGTGTTGCTGCCGTAAATGTTTTTGCCTTAATCGAAACGCTTGATGAATCTCCGTCAACGAAAACCGTCGTGCCTTTTGTCGTGGAATTAAACGTATCAAGATCGAGTGTCAAACTCGCGCCACCATAAACTTTTACGGCGCCCGAGTAATCTACATTCTTCTCGGAACCCGTCGCTTTGATTTCAATCTTGTTAACTTGCCCCTCGGCCCCCGTGCCATAGGCCGTCATGTCACCATTTACTGTCGAGCCGTCTCCAAGGTTTAAGGTAATCGTATTGGATTGATTTGTCTTGGCATAGGCGTAGTTGCCGCCAGAGATACCTAAGACGATATCGCTATTGATTGTGGCTTTCTCGGCTGTGAGGGTAAGAGCTGCCGTCTTATCCGTGAGTGTTGGAGTTTCCCACGAATCGTATGGATTAAAGTTACCCACGCAAAGAGTACCCTTGGTTGTGAGTTCCTTTGTCGCATTAAGGGTAATTACCCCGTTCGATGTCACTCGTGCGGCATACGTCGAATCAAGATTGATCGTTTCTGCGTTTACCGCAATGGAACTCGCCGTTGCTTCAAAGGCAGTCGACGTTCCCGTTAATTTCGCATCAAAGCTCTTAGCTGTAATCGTTGCAGTTGAGTCGATTGCTCTAAGCGTCGAATAAGCCGTTTCTGAAGTCACCGCGTCGCTTGCGTTGATTGTGAGAGCTGAGTTCTTTTCAAGATAGATACCGTAACCATTTCCATTTTGCGTATAGTTTTTGCCCGTAATCGTGAGGTCAGTATTTGAAAGAAGCGCAATGTAGCTTAAGGTTTCAGCCTCAGAAGTTATGGCAACAGATTTCCCTTCTGAGCCTAAAGTAATCGTGCTGCCCACAGAATCGATGCCATAGGAAAATATTTCACCAGTCGCTTTAAGTTCAAGATCCCCTAAGACTTTTAGAACTGAAGTGCTAGCCCCTTCTGAAGACCTATCGCCTGTCATGGCGATGGCTTTAGCGCTTGAGGATTCCGATGTTGCCGTTACCTTCAGATTCTCCAAAGTAACGTTAGGCGTATTAACGCTTCTCTCGCCATCTCGTGTCGTGGTGACTTCCAATCCTGTCGCTTCTCCCCCAGCGGAAGTGACGTCAATCGTAGTAAGGCCCCCAAATGAACTATTTCCTCCGTAGGCAAAAATTCCATACGCGTCTGCTGCTCCGAGGTTTTCTTCACTCGACGCGCCCGTTGCCACTGTTTCCCCGAGGGACTTCACAGTGACATTCACGTCAGTTGCTGTGCTTGAAATTGTGCCTCCACTATTGGCGATGCCATAAGCCTTACCGCGGGAACCAGAGCCCTCTTCTTCAGCTGCACGATTTACGCTTGTTTGAACGTTGACGTTCACTTTATTTCCAGAAAAGGTAACGCTAGAAGAGGCTGCATCGGCATTTGAATTTTGAACGTGTAGGCCAGTAGCAATTTGTCCGGCACTTGAAGAGATGGTTGAAGAAAGCTCTGTCGTTGTCGCGGAGAAATTAATGGGCGTTCCTGAGCCATATCGCAAGAATGCAAAGAGTGACGAAACTTCATCGCCCTGAGAGAAACTTGCCGTTGCCGTAAATGTCGTTGAGTCCCCATTAAAGGTGAGAGACTTTCCGGTTGTGCTCGAGCTATTTTGAGACAAATCGTTTGACCAAACCCCTGCTCCAAAGACCGGAAGAATTGAAGATGAAACATCCTCGGCTTTAAAGGTAACAGAGGCGTTTGAAAGAGTTCCTGAAGCACTCTCTGCGATACCGAGAGCAAACATCGGGGTATTTTCCGTATGCGTCGCATTAATCACATTGGGTGGAAGCGTTTCCCCGTCCCAGGTGTTAAGGGCTGGAAATGTCGTTGAATAAGCGAAGGCAGAGCCAGCAGTAAGAACCGCCGCTACCGCAACAACGGTTTTCGTGGATTTCTTGCGTATCGAGCGCGTTTTCTCATTTACAACCATCAAAGTTTGACGAACTCGGTTGTAGATCACCTTAAAGGTCTTATTCATAAACCGCACCCCCCGTTTTTGAAAAGCGACGTGAATGATTTGAGACAAAAATGAAGCTGAGAAGAGCGCTTTTGTCTTCTATCCCTTCAAGGTTTCGATTCTATCGGGAAAAGCGCCTTCTTTGTGGCTGAAAATCTAAGAGAAAAGAGCCACAAAAAAAAGGGATGACCCCATTTGCCATCCCTTCTTTGTTCTTTAAAGTGAAAGAGAACTTTTACTCCTCTTTCTTTTCTTCAAAGAGATACTCCTTATTGACGACCTTCGCGTCGTGCTTCGCGCGCATCGCCGCGTAGTAGCTTGATTCATCGGCACGCCCTAACATCAGAGCAATCTCTTCACGGCCCGACGTAAGACGGTCTTTTTCAATGGGCTTTACATCGTTTTTCACAATGTGAACGATCATGAACCCATCAGTTCCCTTCACACCAATGTAGGTGGGAAGTTTTTCCGCGGGAACGCGCATCACAGCCGTAATGAGTTCGTACGGATACATCCCAGGACGCGCACGAGAAATCGTGGCATCTTCATCGAATTTCACCGTGGTCTTTTTCGCGGCATTAAGGTCAGCTAGAACCTTCGCCCCATCTTCGCTTGCAAGATTTAAGGCGCGTTCCGTGATAAGCGTATTCTTGATGCGTTCCTTGCAGTTATCAAACGCCTCAATGTGGCTTGGACGATACTTTGTCACGCGAGCAGACACAAGAGTGTTAGACGCGACTTCGATAGCCTGTGTGTTACGTTTTTCTTTTAAGCACTCATCGGAGAAAAGCGCTTCAAGAACGTTGGCATTCAAGAAATGCTTGTGGCCTGGGAGAGTGACGCCTGTGGCGACAACGTCGTTTAATGTCACAGGGTTAAGCTTGTACTTATCAATCACACCCTGCAACGAATCGCTTTGCTCGTAGACGATATTGGTGAAGGTCTCGGCTTCTTCAGCAAACTTCTTTTGCGCTTCTTGCTCTTTATAAAGCTCAACGATTTCGTCGCGGCATTCTTTAAAGCTCTTGACGTGTGCGGGCTTAATATCATTGATGCGAATGATGTGGTAACCAAAGTCGGTTTCAACAGGTCCCACAATATCGCCCTTCTTCCCTTCAAAAACGGCCTTATCAAAGGGAGCAACCATCACGCCCTTACCAAAGAACCCGAGGTCGCCACCCGAGGCGGCACTCCCTGGATCTTGCGAATTTTTCTTCGCAAGTTCTGCAAAGCGCTTCGGATTGGCTTTCACGTCTTTTAAGAGAGCCTCAACCTTGGTTTTTGCGGCGTCTTTGCCGTTTTCAAAGTTAATAAGGATGTGGCTTGCATCGCGCGTTTCTGCAACCTTGAAGCGATTCTGGTTTTGCTCGTAGAAGGTGCGAATCTCATCTTCCTTGGGTTCGACATTTCTAAAAAGAGCCGGAGAAAGAACGACGTATTCGACATCGATTTCGTCTGGCAACTCAAATTCTTTTTGGTGCGCATCCCAATAGGCTTTGGCTTCTGCGTCTGTGACCGTGACTTTGCTCACATAGTTCTCTAGCCCAATGGTGTGAAGCTTAATTTCACGCTCTTCAGTCAATAAGACGTTCACGCGCTTAGCGAGCGTTTCAGGGGCAATGGCGCTACGCGAAACACCACCGGCCAAGAGCTGGCGCGAAACATCACGGCGGATGCTATAAACAAAATACTCATCGCTTTGACCCGTGGCACGAAGATAGTTTTCATAACGCTCACGAGAGAACTTGCCGTTTTCTTGGAAAGCGGCAAAGGACTTAATCATTTCGATTGCTGTGGCTTCGTTAATCTCGACGTACTCTTTGGCGGCTTCGTTTTGAATGCTGCGCTCTGTCATGATATTGCGAAGAATCATCGCACGCGCATCTTGGCTATCGAGGATGTTGCTGCGGAATGATTCCCCCATACGAACGCGAAGGCTATCTAATTGCTTACGCTTTTCCTGATCGAAATCTTGCGGCAGAATCGATTCATCATCGACCTTCGCAATCGCGCCATCATCGCTAACCATACGGTTATAGGAATAGATACCTGTAACAACAAAGCTAGGAATCACAAGGACCATAGCGATGAACATTAACCAGCGTTTGTGTGTACGAAAAGCCTCAAGCAGCATAGGAAACTCATCCCTGACGTTAAAGCGATGTAAAAAAGGCGAGACGCATCGAAATTTGCGACTCGCCTCTTAGTAAAAATCTTGGCGGAGTGGACGGGACTCGAACCCGCGACCCTCGACGTGACAGGCCGATATTCTAACCAACTGAACTACCACTCCGCACCCGATTTCTGACGCAAATCAGAAACCAAATTCCGAAGTGCGCATTCTACACAGAATCGATTGGCGCTTTCAAGCAAAATTGCACTTAATTACGCATTTTTTGAAAAAAAATTCGGGCGCAATGCCCGAAAATTTTGTTTGGTGGATGCTAAGAGGTTCGAACTCCTGACCTACGCCGTGTAAAGGCGCCGCTCTGCCAGCTGAGCTAAGCATCCAAACTTTTTTAGCGAAACTGTTACTTTACCGCATCTTTGAGAATCTTGCTAGGCCTAAATTTGGCTTGGCGGCTAGCGGGGACCGTCACTTTTTCCCCAGTTTTGGGATTGCGCCCGATGCGCTCTGCGCGACGAGTCACTGAAAACGTCCCAAATCCCGTAAGCGCCACGGTCTGCCCTTTAACGAGCGCTTCGCGGATAGAAGCTAAAACGGTATCCACAGCGTGCGAGGCATCGGTATTGGATAACTTCGCGTTCTTACTCACTTGCGCAATCAACTCGCGTTTATTCATGGTGTCCACTCCCTTAAGACTGAAAATTGCATCTCGAAAATGTCCTTTCCCCTTAAGGACGCACCAATATAGCATTACAAGCCCCAAGGACCAAAAAATTCTTGGGGCTTTCTTTGCTTATTTATCAGCGAGCAATCGATCCCGCGTTCGGCACGTCTTGAAGCTTTTGAGGAGGATTTAATGTGGATTCCTCCTTCTTTTCTTCTACTTTCAAGGGCGTTAAGGGATTAACAAGCGCTTGAGCAAGCACCTCATCGATCCAACGCACAGGAACGATTTCTAGGCCTGTTTTGACGTTTTCTGGAATCTCCGTTAAGTCCTTCACATTGCTTTGCGGGATTAGAACCTTACGGATGCCACCACGCAGCGCCGCTAGGAGCTTCTCTTTTAAGCCGCCAATCTCGAGCACCTCGCCGCGAAGCGTGATTTCTCCAGTCATTGCCACATCGGGGCGCACGGGGTTATTGGTCATCGCAGAAACAATGGCTGTCGTAATCGCGGCTCCCGCGCTAGGGCCATCCTTCGGAACAGCGCCTTCTGGGAAGTGGATGTGCCAGTCGGTATTCGTGAAGCTCGAAGACTCGATACCGAGCTTTTGCGCGCGAGAGCGTACGACGCTACGCGCGGCTTCAACGCTTTCTTTCATCACTTCACCCAAAGACCCTGTGCGTTGCACAACGCCTTTACCTGGGAAGACAACGACTTCTACTGACAAAATGTCGCCACCGACTTCGGTCCAAGCAAGTCCATTGACTTGCCCGATCTGAGGCTCTTTTTGCGCCATGCCAAAGGTGTATTTGCGTACACCTAAGAATTGAGACAAGTTCTCGCTTGTGACGGTAACGGTCTGCTTTTCCTTCGCACCCTTCTCGTCGTTACTGCGAACAATCTTACGGAAAACCTTGCCGATCGATCTTTCAAGGCCACGCACACCGGCTTCACGCGTGTAGTAGCGGACAATGTCGCGGATCGCGTCTTCTGTGATTTTCACCTCTCCCTTTTTCACGCCATTGGCTTGCATCTGCTTAGGAACCAAGTGCTCTAAAGCAATGTGAAGTTTCTCCTCTTCTGTGTAGCCAGATAAGTGAATCACTTCCATGCGATCTAAGAGAGCCGCAGGAATCTCGTAGGAGTTACTCGTTGCGACAAACATCACATCCGACAAATCAAAGTCCACATCGACATAGTGGTCTTGGAAGGTTTTGTTTTGTTCGGGATCTAAAACTTCCAAAAGCGCCGCTGCCGGGTCACCACGAAAATCAGAACCCAACTTATCGATTTCATCGAGTAAGAAAAGCGGGTTTCTCACCCCAGCTTTCACTAGAGACTGAATAATCTTTCCTGGCATCGAGCCAATATAGGTTCTTCTGTGGCCGCGAATTTCACTTTCATCGTGCACGCCACCCAAAGCCATGCGCACAAATTTGCGGTTTGTCGCCCGGGCAATGGATTCTCCAAGGCTTGTTTTACCAACGCCTGGGCCACCTACTAAACAGAGAATCGGTGCCTTTAATTTCCCTACGCGCTTTTGCACAGCCAAATATTCGAGAATGCGTTCTTTAACCTTCTCCAATCCCCAGTGATCGGCGTCTAACACTTTAGCGGCGCGCTTTAAGTCAGTGCTAACGCGGCTCTTTTCCTTCCAGGGCAGTTCAAGCAAAGTATCTAAGTAGCCGCGAATGACGGTGGCTTCAGCGCTCATTGGCTGCATCAAACGCAACTTCTTTAATTCAGAAAGGGCGCTTTCTTCAGCCTCTTTACTCATGCCGCACGAGAGAATGCGCTGCTTATAGCTTTCTAGGTCATCCCCTGCGACAGCATCTTCCCCACCGAGCTCCTTTTGAATCGCCTTCATCTGCTCATTGAGGTAATAGTTACGCTGATTTTTATCCATCGCTTGCTTGACGCGCCCGTGAATGCGCTTTTCAAGTTGCAGGATTTCGATTTCACCTAAGACGTACCCTAAGAGGAAATTAAGTCTTGGCGTTAACTTCGCTTCTTCAAGAAGTTTCTGCTTATTCTCTAGCGCAAGCGGCAATTGGCCCGAGATTGCATCAGCAAGGCCTTCCGGATCTGCCATCCCAGTGATCGCGTTCACAGCCTCCGTGGGGACCTTATGCCCGTCTTTGGCATAACTTAAGAAGTTCTGCAAAATCGAGCGGCGAAGCGCTTCGTTTTCTGCGCGATTGCCTACCTCGGTTTCAATGACAGAGGCTTTGGCACGCAAGAACTTTTCTTCGCTAAAGCTCTCAAGCTTAACGCGGCACTTACTTTCAACAAGAACCTTGATTGTTCCATCAGGCAGCGAAAGCATCTGCAAGATTTCAGCGACTGTTCCCACTTCAAAGAGTTCGTTTGGGGTCGGGTCGTCGATCTTGGGGCTTTTCTGCGTAACAAGAATAATGCGCTTATCTGAGCTTGAGGCCGCTTCAACGGCAAGCGCCGATTTCGGACGCCCCACCAAAAGAGGCATCACGGTACGAGGAAACACAACCGCATCCCGAATCGGTAAGACGGGAGCGACAAAAACATTGGGTACCTGAAAATTTAAACTCATCGTATCAACTAAAAAAAATGGTTCGTCGTAACCCTTATATGGGGTTTGATACTGAGATTATCAACCCAAGAGAGCATTTGCGCTCGGTTTTTATGCCGAGCGCTATGCCTATAGTGATGTATATTTAAATATGGGGTAAAAAGAGACTAACTTTTAAACGAAATCAATCGCTTACATAGATTTCTTAACTTGCCTCTTTGTCGCCTTTTTCATACGTTACGGTAAGGGCCTCAGTCTTCGCATCCACATCCAATCGCACAAGAGCGATGTCTTTGCGACTTGGAATCTCATACATCGGTTCCAAAAGCGCACTCTCGAGTATCGAGCGTAAACCTCGGGCCCCGGTCTTCCTTTCAATCGCTTTCTTCGCGATAGCCGTGATAGCGGCGTCTGTCACTTCTAACTTCACGCCATCCATCGCAAAGATTTCAACGAATTGCTTCACAAGGGCGTTTTTCGGTTGCGTGAGAATATTGCGAAGTGCCTCTTCTGTGAGTTCCTCAAGCGCGGCAAGCACTGGCAGGCGACCGACTAATTCTGGGATAAGACCAAACTTCACCAAATCTTTAGGTTCACACTGACCGATTAATTCCGATAAATGCGTGTCGGTCTTTTTCTTCACCTCAGAAGAAAATCCGATCCCCGTGCGCCCTGCGGTACGTTTATCGATGATTTTCTCTAAGCCATCGAACGCTCCCCCGCAGATAAAGAGAATGTTTGTGGTATCCACGGGAATCATCGAGCCGCGTGGGTTCTTGCGACCAGCGGCGGCTGGGACATTGCAGACTGTCCCTTCAACGAGTTTTAAAAGCGCCTGCTGAACACCTTCTCCTGACACATCGCGCGTAATCGAGGGATTCTCGCTTTTGCGAGCGATTTTGTCGATTTCATCTAAGTAAAGAATGCCACGCTCGGCTTTGGCAACTTCGCCTCCAGCGGCCTGAAGTAGCTTATGAATGATGTTTTCAACGTCTTCGCCGACGTAACCCGCTTCCGTTAACGTTGTGGCATCTGCAATAGCAAAGGGAACCTTCAAAACACGCGCCAAGGTTTGCGCTAAAAGCGTTTTGCCAGAGCCCGTCGGTCCAATTAAAAGGATGTTGGATTTACTCAGTTCCACTTCCGAGTCACTTTCAAGATGCTTTAAGCGCTTGTAGTGGTTGTAAACGGCAACAGATAAGACGCGTTTGGCGGTTTCTTGGCCAATCACGTAATTGCATAAGTGCTCGTAGAGTTCTTTGGGAGTGGGAAGCGCTTCGTCTTCTACTTTAGGGGCCTCAGCGCTGTCTGAAGCCTCCCCTTTTTCTGGCGCCTTATAGTCAAGAGCCGCGGCAAGCCCCTTAATACAGCGGTCGCAAACGAGAATGCCACGGCCCGTATCGACCAAATCATGGCAATCCGCGCGGCACCGTCCGCAAATCGAGCAACGCTCTGTGCTATCTGCTGTCATACCTTACTAGGCTCCACGTTTTGTGAGAATCTTATCAATGAGGCCGTACTTTAAGGCGTCCTCACTACTCATGTAGTTGTCGCGATCGGTGTCGTGCGCAATCGTCTCAATGGTTTGACCGGTGCGCTCAGCTAAGATCGCATTGAGCTTTTCTTTTAAGTCCTGGATTTCGCGAGCTTGAATGGCGATGTCGCTAGCCATCCCGCGACTGCCGCCAGAGGGCTGGTGAATCATAATGCGAGCGTTAGGTAATGCGTATCGTTTACCCTTTTCTCCTGCGGCAAGTAAGAAGGCGCCCATTGATGCCGCCATCCCAACGCAAATCGTTTGCACATCAGGCTTAATAAACTGCATCGTGTCATAGATGCCAAGACCGGCGTAGACAGATCCCCCTGGGCTATTGATGTAAAGCGCGATATCTTTTTGTGGATCTTCGCTTTCTAAAAATAAAAGTTGCGCTACAACAAGATTGGCGCTTTCCGCTGTTACTTCACCATTTAAGAAAATAATTCTGTCGCGTAAAAGCCGAGAATAGATATCGAAACTGCGTTCACCACGAGCGCTTTGCTCGATAACCATCGGAATTAATGTGTCTGTCGGTGTCAACATAAAAACCATCCTTAAAACGAAAAAAGCGGAAATCGGTCGTCCCGACTGCCGCCTTCTTCTTTAATTTCGGATCAATTCGGGTGAAACTTACATGATCTTATCAAAAGAGAGTGTCTCGTCTGTGGTCTTGGCCTGACTCAAAATGTAGTCAACAGCCTTGTTTTCCGTGACAACACCCGTAAGAACCTCGCGCTGGCGGGGATCTGTCAAGTAGTAAGACTTCACCTGATCGGCATCTTCGAAACTTGCAGCGAGTTCGGTAGCGAACGCTTCGACTTCAGCATCGGTTGCCTGCAACTTCGCGTCATTGACGAGCTTGGCGAGCATGATGCTCACAACGATGCGGCGCTTGGCTTCATCAGCGAAGATTTCCGCGGGCATCTTCGGCGCTTTCTTCGGATCGATACCGAATTGGGCAACCATACGTTCTTGCATTTGCTTGCTCAAACGTTCCTGCTCTTCACGAACCATCTCCTTGGGAGCGGGGAAGGGAGCGAGCTTCGCGATGGCATTTAAAACTTCGACCTTGGTGCGCTCTAAAACGCGAGACTTCACTTCACGCTCAAGATTGACGCGCACTTCGCTCTTTAAGCCATCAACGGTTTCTTGACCGACGCTCTTAGCAAAGGCGTCATCCAATTCAGGAAGCACTTCCTTTTCAATCTTAAGGACTTCAACTTCAAACTGAACTGTTTGGCCAGCGAGTTCTTTGGCGCCGTAGTCAGCCGGGAAGGTCATATCGAATGTCTTCTTTTCGCCAACGGCCATACCGCGCAACGCGGCTTCAAAGTCAGGAAGCATGCGCTTGGCGCCAAGTTCCATCGTAAAGTTCTCGGCAGTTCCCCCTTCGAAGGCAACACCGTCTTTGGTGCCCTTGAAGTTGATGGTGAGGTAGTCGGTGTCTTGAGCTTTACGGCCCTCTTCAACGACGTGGGAGGCGCGTTGCTTGCGCATCACATCGATGGTCTTTGTGACTTCAACGTCAGTGACCGGGCAGTTGTAGCGCTTTAATTCAAGTTCAGCAAAACTTGGCACTTCAAACTCGGGGTAGCACTCAACGGTGGCCTTAAATTTCAACACATCGGTTTCTTCCGTTTTCACGGGATCAATGTGTGGAACACCAACCATGTGCCACTTGGCATCGGTTGCGGCCTTTTCGAATTCGCGTTCAATTAAACCATTGAGCGTTTCAACGTAGGCATCATGCCCGTACATGGCACGCACGGTTTCAAAGGGAACGTGACCCGGACGGAAACCAGCGAGCTTTGCTTTTTTCGCATAGCGCTTTAAAGCAGCGTCAATGCCTGCTTCGAGTTCTTTTGTGGAAACCGTGAATTCGAGGCTCTTCTCTAAGGGGTTAACCTCAGGAGCTTTTTCTTCGGTCGCTACAGGCGCTTCGGCCTTTTTTTCTTCAACGTTATCAGTCATCGCAGAATATGTTTTTAGCGTCACGAAAGACGATGTTGATGTCTTTCGCGGCAAGTTTTAGGAACAAAAAAGAATCCGAGCCAACCCTATGGTCGGTTCGAAGCGAGGTGCATTATACTGAAACACCAAATTTTGGGGCAGTTTTCTTTCTCTTCCATAAGATAGTGAGCCCCTGTACTTTTACCTTACCAATATTAAAGTAGCCTTCATCCCAAAAAGGATTAAGACAAACAATGGAAAAACTCTTTCTCGGATTTGACGCAGGAACCCAAAGCGTCAAAGTCGCTATTTATGACGAAACCTGGCACGTAAGAGCCACCTACACCAAACCCACAACCCTTCACTACCCACACCCAGGCTGGGTTGAGATGAATGTCGATGAGTACGTCAATCTCACAATCGAATGCATTGCCCATTGCGTCAAAGCCATTAAGGCTGACGGTCTGGACCCAGCGCAAATTCAAGCGATTATGGGAGATGGCATTATCTGTGGGATTTGTGGCGTAGACGCTGACGGTAACGCGATCACGCCCTACGTCAATTACCTTGATAGCCGTACACAAACCGATTGTGATGCGATTAACGCCTGCGAAAATCCGATTTGGGCCAAAGAAACTGGCAATCCCGAAGCGCTTTGCCTATTTCCTGCGATGTTTGCGCGCTGGTTTTTGAAAAATAATGAGGCCTTTCGTGAGCGCGGCGTGAAATTCATGCATAACGCCCCGTACATCCTTTCTCACCTAGCTGGTCTCAAAGCCGAAGATGCCTTTATCGATTGGGGCACGATGTCTGGCTGGGGCTTGGGCTACAAAATCGAAGAGAAAACGTGGAGTAAGGAGCAGCTTGCCATTCTCGGAATCGATCTCAAATACATGCCGCGAATCCTAAAACCCTGGGATATCGTGGGAGGAGTCTCAGAAGAAATCGCTAAAGCCACAGGCCTTGTTGCTGGGACTCCCGTGTGCGCGGGAGCGGGAGACACGATGCAGTCGATGCTAGGGGCTGGCGTTTTTGAAGCGAACAAGGGTGTAGACGTTGCTGGTACCTGCTCAATGTTTTGCGTTTCAACGAACGGCATTGTCCCAGAGCTCTCGAAAAAAGGCGCAGGCCTTATTTTTAATAGCGGAACACTAGAAAACACCTACTTTTATTGGGGCTACATTAGAACGGGGGGCTTGGGACTGAGGTGGTTTAAAGATAACGTCTGCCAAAAAGCGGGCGATGGCTCCTACTACAGGACGCTTTCAGAGGGCGCAGCAAACGTTCCTGTTGGCTCGGGTGGCGTCGTTTTCTTACCCTACCTCACAGGGGGCTCAGGGCCCAACCCCAATGCAAGCGGTTGCTTTTTAAACATGACGCTTAAAGACGATATCTTTGTCGCGTGGCGCGCCGTGCTTGAAGCCATCGGCTACGACTATATGGAAATTGTTGATACGTATCGGGGAGCAGGCGTTACCCTTGATGCGATTAGCGTCACCGAGGGCGGAAGCCGCGACGAACTCTGGAATCGAATTAAAGCCGATATGTTAGGTAGCCGCATTCTGCGTTACCGCAACGCAGGGGGCGCCGTGATTACCAATTGCGTTATCGCGGCTTTAGCCACGGGGTTTTTGAAAGAACCGAAGAAGGCGCTCACAGAAACCATTGTCCTTGATGCGGTCTATGAGCCGCAAGCGAAAAACACAGAACGCTATCGAGCGCTATATACCTTGAAAAATTCTCTTGTGAAAGAGAAAATGCAAGAAGCGTTTGAAACGCTCTCGGCAATGCGAAACGCATAAAGAATAAGGAGACCTAACGATGAAAAAAATCCTCGTTTTAAATGGTGGCGGCCTTTTTGCAGGAACTGGCGGAAAGTTAAACGATGCCCTGACAGCCAAGGCGCTTGAAGTTCTCACGGGGTTAGGGCTTGAAACAAAAACAACCAAGATTCAAGATGGCTACGACGTAGAAAAGGAAGTCGAAAAAATTCTCTGGGCCGATGCTCTTATTTGGCAGTTCCCGGCTTGGTGGATGGGAGAACCCTGGTTTGTCAAGCAATACATCGATGAGGTTTTCTGCGCTGGCGGGAAAAAGTTCTTAACTTCTGACGGGCGCCATCGCACAGATCCTGCGCACAACTATGGCACAGGTGGCCTCTTACTTGAGAAGCACTACATGATCTCCACAACCTGGAATGCGCCCTTTGAAGCGTTCACAGAAGACGGAGAATTTTTCGAGGCCTTCGGGATCGATGGCGTCATGCTTCACTTTCATAAACTCAATCAATTTATCGGCATGAAGCCCTTGCCGACGTTTGTCCTTAATGATGTCGTGAAAAATCCAGAGTTTGATAGCTTTATGGATAGTTGGGAAGAGCACCTCAAGGGTGTCTTTGCGCCATAGACCGAAGGGTGCAAAATCGCTGAAGATTCCCCTCCCCCGAGGGCCTCTTCAGATCGATGCAATTAGGGTTGCGTTAAGAAAAGTTGGATTGCTAACGAATACGCAAATAGCAGCCAAAAGCGCGTAGCACTTGGATTGTGGGTCCAACTTTTAAATCGCTTTTGCCGTTAAAAAGGCGATAGAAAACGACTTTATCAATACCCGAGACATGGGCTACGCGCGACATACCCACTTCGTGGCAAAGGTCGCTTAAAACTTTGCTAACTGTCTTACCGTCGCCTGTGTCTTTTCGGCAAGCTTCATCAAGCCGATGCTGATATTCCTTCTTTAATTCAGATGGCAAAAACAAGGCATTATCGAATCGTCTCATCACCATTCTTTTTCTCCTTAAGTCCCCCTTCTCCCTCAGTACAAATGAAACAAAAACTCGTCAAGAAAAATAGTAAAAGATTCACTCTAGAAATACAACAGCGTTTTGCAAGTTTTTACGCTTTTTTCTAAATAAATCCACTATTTTCTTTTCGCTTTTAGAACACGATCGATTGCATCTGACGCTAATTGTGCCGTCGGTCTTAATAGCGAAGAATGTAGTTGCGTAAAGCGCGCCGCTAACTCGGCTCGGCGCCGTGGCTCGAGTTCATCGAGTAAGCGATAGGCAATGGGTTCTGGTGCGCAGTAGTACTGTAAGAACTCAGGAACGACCATTTCGCCACAAAGGATATTCGGTAGGCTCACATACGGGAGAAGCCCTTTATTTCGCATAATCCACGCAGTAAGCGATGGCATCTTGTAGCCCACCACAATCGGCTTTTTAAATAGCGCGGCTTCAAGCGTTGCGGTTCCTGAGGCAGCAAGCACCACGTCTGAGGCTTCTAAAACCGTGTGGCTTTGCCCCACGGTAACAAGTAAGTTTTCAGCAAATTTCGGATAGTTTGATGCGACCTGAAGAATTTTCGATTTCGCCTCCTCACTCATCGCAGGAATCGCAAAGCGAACCGATTTTCCTAAGAGCGTGACAAGTTTTTCGCAGGCGGCAAAGAAAACAGGGCCACAGCCTTTGACTTCATCGACACGAGACCCAGGAAGAACAGCGACGACAACCTCAATATCTTCAGAAATCGAGAGTTTCCGGCGAGCGCTAGCAGCATCTGGCACCATCGGAATAATCCCGGCTAAGGGGTGTCCAATGTAGGTCGCAGGAATACCTGCTTTTTCGTAAATGGCTTTTTCAAAAGGGAAAATCAGTAAAACGTGATCTGCGGCGCGACGCACCTTTTCAATACGCTCGGGTCTCCAAGCCCAAATCGAAGGCGAGACCATGTGAATCGTCGGAATACTGTTGCCTCGTAACTTCTCTTCAATCGCTAGATTAAAGTCTGGGGCATCCACACCAATAAAAAGCTCTGGGGGTTCTTTTTTTAGGCGGCTAATTAAGCGAGAACGCATCGCAAGAATCGCAGGGACCTTGCGAATCACTTCCACGTAACCACGGACACTTAAGGTTTCACTACTTTCCCAGAGATTTAGCCCTGCGGCGACCATCTTTTCGCCGCCGACTCCGCATGAAGCGAATTCTGGGAAGCGCGAAGCGACCTCGGGTAAAACGAGACTGGCTAAAAAATCTCCTGAAGCCTCTCCTGCAAGCCAAGCAATGTAGCGATGCACTTGAGAATCGGCCATACGCTCTCTCTAACGGGTAATACCACGGGGGCTCGTGACAACAAAGTCACGCATGTGGGTGAGCATCGGACGAATCGATTCAGGCGCCTCAGCGATAATCGAGTCGATTTCGCGCGCGGCATCGGCAATTAAATTGCCCTCGCGGTATATGGCGTGATAAACGCGCTTAATAAAGCCCACGGTCTCAGCGGTAAATCCCGCACGTCGAAGGCCCACGAGATTAAGCCCATGAACGAGCGCCGGGTTCCCATTACACATCACATAGGGAGGAACGTCTTTGGCAACCGCCGATGCCCCTCCGACAAAGGCATGTGTGCCGATGTGCACAAACTGATGAACCCCTGATTGGCCTCCCAAAATAGCGAAGTCTTCCACATGCACGTGACCGGCCAAACCGCAGTTATTGGCAAGAATCGTGTCGTTACCAACGCGGCAATCGTGCGCGACGTGCGCATTGGCCATCAAGAGGTTACGAGAGCCAACGCGGGTAATGCCCTCGTCTTGAATCGTGCCAATCGATAAGGTGCAGTGCTCACGAATGACGTTATCGTCCCCGACGATTAACTGCGTATTCTCAAAAGCGTACTTTTTGTCTTGTGGTTCGCAGCCCAAAGCAGCGCCGTGAAAGATATGGTTTCTTTCCCCGATTTGTGTGCGACCTGTGATTCGCACAGAAGAATCGAGCACGGTTCCCTTTCCAATCCGAACCTCGGGGCCGATCACGCAAAAAGGACCTACGACAACGTCTTCAGCAAGTTCCGCTTTGGGATCAACAACACTCAACGGATGGATTGTGGCCATGACATTTCCTCTTATGAATTCTTCTCAATATTTTTTAATGCGCGGCGTAACGCGAACTCTACTTTTCGGCTTTCAGCGCCTCGAGCTCTTCACGAAGGGCTTTAACTTCCGCACGCATCTTGCCTAAATGCTCGACCATCACAATCGTGCGCTCCGCTGCAACGCGTTCTTGCGCAGGGAATACGCCCATCATCGCCTTAGCACCCTCTTTCCAACGACGAATGCAAGTCGATGGTCCAATCTGCACAGCATCAGGAATACGGATGTGGCCATTGATGCTTGCGGCGCCCCCTACCATGCAGTGGCTACCGATTTGCGCAGACCCTGCAACACCGGTGCAAGCGGCCATCACGGTGTGATCGCCAATCTTGACGTTGTGCCCCAATTGAATCTGATTATCGAGCTTTGTGCCATTACCGACAACGGTATCTTCAAGAGCACCGCGGTCGATGGTGGTATTGGCACCGATTTCCACATCGTCTCCGAGACGCACGGCACCGATTTGCGGAATCTTGACCCATTCGCCTCTAAAGGGCGCAAAGCCAAAGCCATCGGCGCCAATTACGGCGCCCGAGTGAATAATGACGCGTTTACCGACGGTGCAGCCGTGATAAATGCTCACATTGGCATAAATGTGCGAGTCTTCTCCGACCTTGGCGCCTTTACCGATAAAAGCGCCCGATTCGATATGGGCGCGAGCCCCAACGACGGCACCCGCTTCAATCACAGCAAAGGCATCAATGCGCGCTGTTGGGTCAACCGTGGCTTTTTCAGATACGTAAGCTTTCTCGGAGATATAGCCACTTGCAGCGCACCCTTGAAGCATCACCTGTAGCCCCCAAGCAAACCACGCATAGGGGTTTTCTGTGACAATGACAGGTCGCTCTGGTGTTTCACCATAAAGCGCTTTCGCGTCCTCTGGCATTAAAACGAGAACGGCGGCTTTACTTAATCGCGCGGCTTCTCGCCATTTGCTTTGTGCTAAGAAGGCAACGTGCTTCTCTCCTGCGTGCTCGAGCGGGGCAAAAGAAACGATATCAACATCCTCTGCGCCCGCAAAGCAACTGCTCTTTAAGCGGCCATTGGAAAGAGCTTCAATTGCCGCAACAAGCTCACGAATCTTCATAGATTGTCTCTTTCATTATTTCTTGCCATCGAGCTTGGCGATCACCTGATCTGTGATGTCGTTTTTGGGATTGGCCCAAACGGGATCTTGGATAATCACGTCGTAGTTTTGGCTCTGAGCAATTTGCTGAATAATCTTCACAGACTGAGAAAGAATAATCTGCGCTTCTTCGTTGCTGCGTTGATTGCGTTCTTCAACAAGGGCGCGCTGCTTACGCGCGATGTCGCGTTCGCTTTCAGCGAGTTCGTTACGCTGCTTTAAGCGTTCGGACTCGGTCATAATCGCGCTATCTTTTTCAAACTTCGCAGCACGTGTCTTAAAGGTACGCGTCAAGCGATTGACCTCATCCTCGCGCGGCTTAAAGTAGTTCTGAAGCTTCTTTTGTGCGTTAATTGCTGTTTGCGATTGCGAAAGAATCTTCTGGGGATTCACAACGCCAATCTTACTGTCGGCAGCGGCCACACTCCCCGCGAGTAGTCCGAAACACGCCATTGCAATGCAAGCTTTCTTAAACATTGTCTTTGTCCTTTGCAAAATTACTTTTAGAAACCTGTACCAATCTGGAACTGGAAGCGCTCTGTGGAGTCGCCCTTCTTCTTATTGAGCGGGAAGGCAAGCGAGAACTTCAACGGTCCCAAGGGTGAGATCCACGCAACACCGAAACCCCAAGAGTAGCGTAAATCGCTAAAGTCAATCTTTTGACGTTTGTAATTAACCGTCGTGTCTGTTCTGCTGACAGCTTCATAGCCCCAAACCGTACCAGCATCGAAGAAGACTAAGCCACGCAAAGTCTTATCAGCTCCTGGTAGCGGAGTTAAGAGTTCAGCCGAGAACACCAACTGACGATCACCACCTAAGTTATCGTCATTTCCTTCATCACGCGGGCCTAAAGACGAACTCTCGTAGCCACGCACGGAACCGATACCGCCTGCGTAGAAGTTCTTAAAGAACGGGAAGTCTTTATTGCC
>CAVEMY010000030.1:0-17111 GCA_963617005.1 Parabacteroides distasonis
GTGAAGGTGGCCACACCGTTGGTGCGGGCGTCGTCGCGAAGATCAATGAGTAATTTGTAGTTTTTTGGTCGACGAAAGAAATCGTTGACCGAACAGGGGTATAGCTCAATTGGCAGAGCAGCGGTTTCCAAAACCGCAGGTTGAGGGTTCGATTCCTTCTGCCCCTGCCAAAAAAACAGTGCGAAAAAAGCCGCGAACATCGTCCGCGGCTTCGCCATCTGCGAAGAAAAGGAATTTTCTTCGTTTTAAGTAATAAGAAAAAAGAGAAAATGAGTACACAAACCGAGCAAAAAGCGCCGAATGCAACATTGGACACAGTTCTTGTCCTCGTTGCGGTTTTGGTTGCAGTCGCAGGGCTGCTCGCCTTCACATTCTTGACCGATGAAACTCTAACGGTGCGCTTTGTCGCTCTCGGAGGCGGTCTTGTTTTGGGAGCGGTGATTGCAGCGTTTTCTCCGTCTGGTAAGCGCTTTTTTGCGTATGGACGTAGTTCCTATGAAGAGCTCCGCCGCGTTGTTTGGCCGACACGTCGTGAAACCATCCAAACGACAGGTATGGTTTCTGCGTTTGCTGTGGCTGTGGCGATTTACCTCTTTTTCATCGACAAACTCGTGCAGTGGGCCATGTATGATGGGCTCTTAAAGCTCACGTTCTAGGTCTTGAAGGGAACGAAACATGGCTGAAAACGAAGAAAATGTCGAACTCGCGCCGGCTTCTCATGTAGAAGGTGTAGAGGCCAATCCTGAGGTTGCGGCTAAACCCAAGGCTCCTGGAATGCGTTGGTACACATTGCATGTTTATTCCTCTATGGAAAAGAGCGTGCAGCGTGCCATTATTGAGCGCATCGAGCAGTCCGACTTGAAAGATCAATTTGGCGAAGTGCTTCTTCCGATTGAAAAGGTGGAAGAAACTCGCAGTAACGGGCAGCGTAAAACGACAGAACGTCGTATGTACCCAGGTTACGTTTTCGTTGAAATGGTGATGAATGACGATACCTGGCATCTGATGAATTCCACACCACGCGTGATTGAATTCCTCGGAAACAATCACCCTGTTGCGTTACGTGATGAAGAAATTGCTGAGATTAAAGGCCGCATGAACGAGGGTGAAGAAAAGCCCCGTCCCAAGGTCGAATTCGAAGCTGGCGAAGTGGTTCGTATTACGCAAGGACCCTTTGCAGACTTTAACGGTCGCGTCGTCGAAGTTATGTACGACAAGAGCCGTTTGCGTTGTTTTGTTTCGATTTTTGGACGCGATACGAGTGTTGAACTCGCGTTCCACGAGGTCGAAAAGATTTAGTTTGGTGTGTTTTAGCTCCTGAGGCGAATTTGATTTCAATTTGCCTCTCGGGCATAATGCGCGCCTTCACTTCAATTGGGGAGCTTTCGGGCAATGGTGCCTGATAAGCGACTGAACCCAAGGAGATATAAAAAATGGCAAAGAAAATTGTCGGCTTTATTAAGCTGCAGATTCCTGCAGGTAAAGCCAATCCTTCCCCACCCGTTGGTCCTGCTCTTGGTCAGCGTGGACTCAACATCATGGAATTCTGCAAGGCCTTTAACGCCAAGACGCAGAGCATGGAACCGGGTCTTCCGATTCCTGTCGTGATTACCGCTTATGCCGATAAGAGCTTCACGTTTATCATGAAGACTCCTCCGGCCACGGTCTTGATTAAGAAGGCTGCTGGAATCCAGAAGGGTTCTGGACGTCCTCAGGCCGATAAGGTTGGCAAGATTACACGTGCTCAGGCCGAAGAAATCGTCAAGATGAAGAAGCCTGACTTAACAGCTGCTGATATGGACGCTGGTGTTCGCATGATTGCGGGTTCTGCGCGTTCTATGGGCGTTATCGTGGAGGGCGTGTAAGATGGCAAAGCTTTCCAAACGTGTTAAGGCCAATGCCGCCAAGTACGACCTTTCCAAGCTCTATGCTTTGGATGCCGCTCTTGATGCCGTGAAGGCTTGCGCCACAGCGAAGTTTGATGAGTCTGTTGACGTTGCCATTCAGCTTGGCATTGACGTTCGTAAGTCCGACCAGGCTGTTCGTGGCGCCGTTGTGATGCCCGAAGGCACAGGTAAGACAATTCGCGTTGCGGTGTTCACACAGGGCGCTAAGGCTGAAGAAGCCAAGGCCGCTGGTGCGGATATCGTCGGTTTCGATGATCTTGCTGCTGAAGTTAAGGCCGGTAAGATGGACTTCGACGTTGTGATTGCCTCTCCCGATGCAATGCGCGTTGTGGGTCAGTTAGGCCAAATCCTTGGTCCGCGTGGTTTAATGCCGAACCCGAAGGTTGGCACAGTGACCCCGAATGTGGCTCAGGCTGTGAAAAACGCCAAAGCTGGTCAGGTTCGCTTCCGTGCCGATAAGGCCGGTATCGTTCACGCCGCCATTGGTCGTGCGTCTTTCGATACAGAACGCCTTGTGAAGAACTTCAAGGCCTTGATCGAACAGATCAACAAGTTAAAGCCCGCTGCGCTCAAGGGTGTTTACATCAGAAAGGTTTCCGTCAGCTCGACGATGGGAATCGGCGCTCGCGTGGATTTGACAACGCTGTAATAGAAATACCGAGAGGGTAAGACTTAAAGAGAGCTTCTCTTAAGGATTACTCTTTCACTAGAGACCGTGAGGTCTCGAGGGCTTTGGGTGGTCGAGCTCGTCTCGACCGCTGTCAAAGACCGTTGGAGGTGCTCGGTTTTTTAAGGCTTCGGAACATTAACCTTAAGAAATCGATTGCTTTAATTGTCTTTTTTGTTGGAAACGGTTGCGAAATCCGCGCAATGCCAACACAAGAAAAGATATCCAACGCAGACGGTTGAACCTCAAAGAGAGATATGCCAATGTTGTGTAACGACAAGCAGAACTCTCAGAGACAGGTGAAAACCGGTTATTAAAGAACCGGTGTGAGAAGGGAAAATTCCTTCAAGCACCTCTGAGTGGAGCCAGACCATGGGTCTTAATCGTCAAGATAAGGCGGCTGTAATTGAGGAAATGCGTGGCATTGTTGCCAACACAGCCTCGATTGTGATCGCCGAGTACCGTGGGCTGACCGTTGAAGCAGTCACCAAGTTGCGTGCGAATGCACGTGAACAAGGTGTGCAGTTGCGTGTGGTTAAGAACACGCTCGTGCGCCGCGCTGTTGAAGGCACTCCGTACGCGGGATTGGCCGACAAGTTTGTCGGACCTCTCGTTTATGGTTTTGCTTCCGATCCAGTTGCTCCTGCACGTGTTTTGGCGAAATTTGCCAAGGAAAACGACAAGCTTGTCATTAAGGGTGGTGCGATGCCCGACGTCGTTATGGACGTTGCCGAAATCGAACAACTCGCCACGATGCCAAGCCGCGACGAACTCCTTGCCAAGTTAATGGCTACGATGAACGAGCCAATTGCCAAGTTCGTCCGTACGGTCAACGAAGTGCCAGCGCGCTTTGTGCGTACTGTGGCTGCTTACCGCGATGCCCAGGAAAAGGCTGCTGCCTAATATTTAACTAACTTATACACAACGTTATGGAGTCAAAAATGGCCCTGACCAATGAAGAAATCCTTGAAGCGATTGCTTCGAAAACCGTTCTTGAAATCAGTGAATTGATCAAGATGATGGAAGAAAAATTCGGCGTTTCCGCCGCTGCTGCCGCTGTTGCCGTTGCTGGCCCAGCCGCTGCTGCCGCCCCGGCCGCTGAAGAAAAGACCGAATTCGATGTCATTTTGGCTGAAATCGGTTCCAACAAGATCGCCGTCATTAAGGCCGTGCGCGAAATCACAGGTCTTGGCTTGAAAGAAGCCAAGGACCTCGTCGAAGGCGCCCCGAAGGCCGTCAAGGAAGGTGCCGCGAAGGCCGACGCCGAAGAGCTCAAGAAGAAGCTCGAAGCCGCTGGCGCGAAGGTCGAACTCAAGTAATCTTAAGTTCACAAGGTCGACGCAGGAGTCTTCCTGCGTCGCCTCATTTTCTGAGGCGACTTTGAACTTGGCCGTTAGGTGTGTTACACTGACCGACCCAGTTCAAAGTCAGACACTGGATGATAAGAGAGAAAAAACATTAAATTTTGACGTGTAACCGCACGGTCGAAACGGGATGCCGTTTGCCGCGCGGTTTTTGGCGTCACTAGCTTTTTTCTCTTTTTTCTTCTTGTATCTGCTGAAACGTAGTTTTTCTTCCACAGCTTCGAACGGAGTGTCCATGTCGTACTCGTTCACTGAAAAGAAGCGCATCCGGAAGAGTTTTGCAACTCGTCCGAGCGTCCTTGAAGTGCCCTCTTTGTTAGAGATGCAATTACGCAGCTACGAAGAGTTCTTACAGGCCAATATTAAACCCGAAGACAGAAAAGACACAGGCTTACAGGCCGCGTTTAATTCTATCTTTCCTATCTCAAGCCACAACGGCTATGCGAGACTGAAGTTCTTAAGTTATGAACTTTTGCCTTGCGAATTCGACGTTGCCGAATGCCAGTTGCGCGGACTGACATACAGTTCTGCGCTTCGTGCGAAAGTGCAACTCGAAATTCACGATAAAGAAGCAGGAGCCCCCGGAACCATTAAAGAGATCCGGGAAAATGATGTCTACATGGGAGAAATCCCGCTTATGACAGACAAGGCTTCCTTTGTCATCAACGGAAGCGAACGTGTTGTCGTAAGCCAGTTACACCGCTCTCCTGGTATCTTCTTTGAGCACGATAAGGGTAAGACCCACGCCTCGGGTAAGCTCCTTTTTTCGGCTCGCGTGATTCCGTACCGCGGCTCTTGGCTCGATTTTGAAATCGATCCCAAGGACGTGATCTACTTCCGTGTAGACCGTCGTCGCAAGATGCCCGCAACGATTCTTTTGAAGGCTATCGGTTTAACCGCCGAGCAGATTCTTGCTCGCTTTTATGATTTCGATACGTTCGAACTCGGTGCCGAGGGCGAAAGTTCCGTCTGGAAGCTCTCTCCGGAGCGCTTACAGGGTGAGACCGCTCTTGTTGACATCAAGGGTAAGAACGGTCGCGTCATTGTCGCCAAAGATAAGCGCATCACCGCGCGCCACGTGCGTTTAATGCGTGAAAACGAGGTCGATCAGATTGAAGTTCCAGACGACCTTCTTTATGGCCGCGTTTTGGCCACATCGTTCTACGATGAAAACTCGGGCGAAAAGATCGTTGACGCGAACGAAGAAATTACCGAAGACGTTTTAACCGCTTTGCGTCAAGGTGGAATTAAGAAGTTCCAGACCTTGTTTACCAATGAGCTCGACCGTGGTAGCTACATCTCGAGCACGTTGCGTTTAGACGATACGCCTGATGCCTTATCGGCTCGCATTGCGATTTATCGCATGATGCGCCCAGGGGAACCCCCAACCGAAGATGCGGTTTTAGGTCTCTTTAATCGCTTGTTCTTCGAGCCGGAAACCTATGAGCTCTCTCGTGTGGGCCGTATGAAGATCAATCGCCGTTTCGGTCGTCCGACCGATACGGGCTCAAGCACCCTCACCAATGAAGACATCATCGATACGATGCAGGTGCTTGTCGCTTTAAGAAATAGCCGCGACACAGTGGTTTTAACGGATGCTGAAGGCAACACGCGCACCGTTGAAATCCACGGCGTAGACGATATTGACCACTTAGGCAATCGTCGCGTGCGTTGCGTGGGTGAACTCGCCGAAGGCCAGTTCCGCGCAGGTCTTGTTCGTGTTGAACGAGCTGTGCGCGAGCGTCTTGGTAACGCCGAAAGCGATAACCTTACGCCGCAGGACTTGATTAATTCCAAGCCCATTTCAGCTGCTATCCGTGAATTCTTTGGCTCTTCTCAGTTAAGCCAGTTCATGGATCAGACGAACCCCTTGTCGGAAATCACGCACAAGCGTCGTATTTCTGCTTTAGGTCCTGGTGGCTTAACACGCGAAAGAGCGGGCTTTGAAGTGCGCGACGTGCACGCGACGCACTACGGTCGTGTTTGCCCGATTGAGACACCTGAAGGTCCGAACATTGGTCTTATCAATTCGCTTGCTTTGTATGCGCGTTTGAATGACTATGGGTTCTTAGAGACGCCGTACCGCAAGGTGGTCGATGGCGTTGCTCTTAAGGGCGATGAAAACATCGTTTACCTCTCCGCGATCGAAGAGGGACGTTATGTGATTGCTCAGGCTAATGCCGATATGGATGAATCGGGTCGCCTTTTAGGTGACTTGGTGAGCGCTCGTGAAAACGGCGAATTCATTATGGCTTCTCCTGACCGTATCGACTTTATGGATGTGGCACCCGCGCAGATTGTTTCCGTGGCCGCGAGCTTAATTCCGTTCTTGGAACACGACGACGCGAACCGTGCGTTGATGGGTTCTAACATGCAGCGTCAGGGTGTTCCTTGTTTGCGCCCCGAAAAGCCTGTTGTTGGTACGGGCATCGAACGCACAGTTGCTGTTGACTCCAAAGCTTCCGTTCGCGCAACTCGTGGCGGCATGATCGAATATGTCGATGCTAACCGCGTTGTCGTTCGTGTTAACGACGAAGAAAACAAAGCCGGAGAAATTGGCGTTGACATCTACAACTTGCAGAAGTTCACACGCTCCAACGGTTCAACCACATTGAACCAGCGCCCGATTGTTTCCAAGGGTGACGTGATTGCTAAGGGTGACGTGCTTGCCGATGGTGCTTCAACCGACACGGGCGAACTCGCTCTCGGGCAGAACATGCTCATCGCCTTCATGCCTTGGAACGGCTACAACTACGAAGACTCGGTTCTCATTAGCGAACGCGTTGTCGCGGAAGACCGCTACACCTCCATTCACATTGAAGAACTTGATGTGGTGGCGCGTGATACGAAGTTAGGTCCCGAAGAAATCACACGTGATATCTCCAACTTAGCTGAAGTTCAGTTAAATCGCTTGGATGAATCCGGTGTTGTTTACATCGGCGCTGAAGTGAAAGCCGGCGACGTTCTCGTTGGTAAAGTCACCCCGAAGGGCGAAACCCAGTTAACGCCTGAAGAAAAACTGTTGCGCGTGATTTTTGGCGAGAAGGCAAGTGACGTGAAGGATACGAGTTTGCGTGTTCCTTCTGGCATGGCCGGCATCGTCATGGACGTGCAAATCTTTACGCGTGATGCGGCCGATAAGCAAAAAGATAAGCGCGCGAAGTCCATTATCGACGCGCAGCTTGAAAGCTACGAGAACAACCTTCGCGATGCGTTGCAGATTGTTGAAACGGACGTTTTCTCTCGTCTGCGTCGTCAATTGAAAGACCACAAGACATTGGGAGGAGCTAAGAAGCTTGGCGCCTGCACGTTAACCGAAGAGATTCTTGAAGGCATCGCGGGTTACGACCTTCTCGAACTTCGCATGAAGACCGATGAAGACCAGAAACTCGTCGAGTTAGCCCGTGCGATGATCGAAGGCAAACGCGAAGAAAACAAAGAACTCTATCGTAAGAAGAAAGAAAAGCTCGAGCGTGGCGATGAGTTGCCACCTGGCGTTCTTAAGATGGTTAAGGTCTTTATCGCTGAGAAGCGTCGCTTGCAGCCTGGTGACAAGATGTCTGGTCGCCATGGTAACAAGGGCGTCGTCTCGAAGATTTGCCCAGTGGAAGACATGCCTTATATGGCCGATGGCCGCCCTGTGGATATTTGCTTAAATCCCTTGGGCGTCCCGAGCCGTATGAACATTGGTCAGATTCTTGAAGTTCACCTTGGGTGGGCAGCAAAGGGACTTGGCTGGAAGATCGATCAGATGCTTCAAGACGAGAAGACCCGTCAAGTCGGCCAGATTCGTGCCTTCCTCGATAAGATCTATAACGGCACAGGCAAGAAAGAAGACCTCGATAGCCTCACAGATGAGGAAATCCTGCGTCTTGCGAATAACCTCAGAAGTGGCGTTCCGTTTGCGACCCCGGTCTTTGACGGCGCTACAGAAGAACAGATTCGCATGATGCTTGATTTGGCCTTCACAGACGAAGAAGCCAAGCGTCTTGAATTAACGCCAAGTAAGACTCAAGCGACCTTGTATGACGGTCGCACGGGTGAGGCCTTTGACCGTCCTGTGACAGTGGGCTTTATGCACTTCTTGAAGTTGCACCACTTAGTCGACGACAAGATGCATGCTCGCTCGACAGGCCCCTACAGTCTTGTAACGCAGCAGCCTTTGGGCGGCAAGGCACAGTTCGGTGGCCAACGTTTCGGCGAAATGGAAGTCTGGGCCTTGGAAGCTTACGGCGCAAGCTATGTCTTACAAGAAATGCTTACCGTGAAGTCCGACGACGTCACGGGCCGTACGAAGGTCTACGAAAACATTGTCGGAGGAGAACACCAGATTGGCGCAGGTATGCCTGAGTCGTTCAATGTTCTCGTTAAGGAAATTCGGTCGTTGGGTATTGACATCGACCTCGTCAGGAATGACGCTAACACGAAGGAATAAAACGAAATGAATATGCTTCGTGAAATGTTTCGTCAGGCTACGGCCGACGATAACTTCGACGCAATTAAAGTCGGTATTGCTTCTCCCGAGAAGATTCGTTCGTGGTCTTACGGGGAAGTGAAAAAGCCGGAAACGATTAACTATCGCACCTATAAACCGGAACGCGATGGCCTTTTTTGCGCGAAGATTTTTGGACCTGTTAAGGACTACGAGTGCTTGTGCGGCAAATACAAGCGCCTAAAGCACCGTGGCGTTATCTGCGAAAAGTGCGGCGTTGAAGTCACACTCTCGAAGGTGCGCCGTGAGCGTATGGGCCACATTGAGCTTGCAAGCCCTGTGGCTCACATCTGGTTCTTAAAGAGCCTTCCGTCTCGTATGGGTATGGTGCTTGATATCCCCTTGCGTGATATCGAACGCGTCCTTTACTTTGAAACCTACTGCGTCGTCGATCCTGGCATGACGCCTTTGAAGCGCGGCCAGCTTTTAACCGAAGAAGATTTCATCAAAGCCACAGAAGAGTATGGCAATGACTTCACAGCCAAGATGGGCGCTGAAGCCATTCGTGAACTCTTAGCCAAGATCGATATCAACGCTGAGGTTGAAAAGCTCCGTGAAGAATTAAAGGCAACGAACTCAGAAGCCAAGATCAAGAAGTTTGCTAAGCGCCTTAAGGTGCTTGAAGCCTTCCAGCGCTCTGGCATTAAGCCCGAGTGGATGATTTTGGATGTGCTTCCCGTGTTGCCGCCCGATTTGCGTCCTTTGGTTCCCTTGGACGGTGGTCGCTTTGCCACTTCTGACTTAAACGATTTGTATCGTCGCGTCATTAACCGCAACAATCGCTTAAAGAGACTTCTTGAACTCAAAGCCCCTGAAATCATCGTGCGTAACGAAAAGCGCATGTTGCAGGAAGCGGTCGACAGCCTCTTGGATAACGGTCGTCGCGGCAAGGCCATGACTGGTCCCTCTAAGCGTCCGTTGAAGTCTTTGGCTGACATGATCAAAGGTAAGTCGGGTCGCTTCCGTCAGAACTTACTCGGTAAGCGCGTTGACTACTCGGGCCGTTCTGTGATTACCGTGGGTCCGGAATTAAAGTTACAGCAGTGCGGTTTGCCGAAGTTGATGGCTCTCGAACTTTTCAAGCCCTTTATCTTAAGTAAGCTTGAAAAGCGCGGATTAGCCAATACCATTAAGAGCGCCAAGAAGATGGTCGACAACCAGGAACCCGTCGTTTGGGATATCTTGGAAGAGGTCATCTACGAGCATCCTGTGATGCTTAACCGTGCTCCTACCTTGCACCGCTTAGGTATTCAGGCCTTTGAGCCGAAGCTAATTGAAGGCAAGGCCATCCAATTGCATCCGCTCGTTTGCGCAGCGTTTAACGCTGACTTCGACGGTGACCAAATGGCTGTGCACGTTCCGCTTTCTTTAGAGGCGCAACTTGAAGCGCGTTGCTTAATGCTCGCGAGCAATAACGTCTTGTTCCCAGCCAACGGC
The DNA here is from genome assembly GCA_963617005.1 of Parabacteroides distasonis. Classification (GTDB taxonomy): domain Bacteria; phylum Pseudomonadota; class Gammaproteobacteria; order Burkholderiales; family Burkholderiaceae_F; genus Duodenibacillus. Next base: position 9,868 of record CAVEMY010000030.1, read on the forward strand.
GATCCTTCGATTGTTCCTAGCCAGGACATGGTCTTAGGCCTTTACTACGCTACTCGCGAACGCGTCAATGCGCCCGGCGAAGGCATGTTCTTTGCCGATTTGGATGAAATTCAGCGCGCCTTGGATGCGAAGGTCATCGTTCATCAGACCCGTTGCACGGTTCGCATTCGCGAATACGAGGTCAACGCTGAAACGGGCGAAGAAAAAGAAGTCTTTAAGCGCTATGAAACAACAGCAGGTCGCGCTCTTTTAAGTGCCATTTTGCCGCACGGAATGTCCTTTGCGGAATTAAATAAGACACTCAAGAAAAAAGAGATTGCCAAACTCATCAACAAGTGCTTTAGACAGTGTGGCCTTCGTGCGACAGTGATTTTCGCCGACCAGTTAAAGAATAACGGCTATCGTTTGGCGACATTGGCGGGTATTTCGATTTGCATTGGCGATATGTCGATTCCCGATGAAAAGGCAAACCTTATCGATAAGGCCGAGTCTGAAGTCAAGGAAATCGAAAACCAATACACCTCTGGTTTGGTTACCGCTGGCGAACGCTACAACAAGGTCATTGATATTTGGGGCCGTACCGCTGACGAAGTCGGTAAGGTCATGATGAAAGACTTATCGAGTGAACCCGTTGTTGACCGTCATGGCAACAAGACCTCTCAAGAGTCCTTCAACTCCATTTACATGATGGCCGATTCGGGCGCTCGTGGTTCTGCTGCTCAGATTCGTCAGGTCGCTGGTATGCGTGGCTTGATGGCAAAACCCGATGGCTCGATTATTGAAACGCCGATTACCTCGAACTTCCGTGAAGGCTTGAACGTGTTGCAGTACTTCGTTTCAACCCACGGTGCTCGTAAGGGCTTGGCCGATACGGCTTTGAAGACCGCGAACTCTGGTTACCTCACACGTCGTTTGGTTGATGTGACGCAGGACCTCGTTGTTGTTGAAGACGATTGCGGTACGACAAACGGCTTTGAAATGCGCGCCTTGGTCGAAGGCGGTGAAGTCATTCAGACATTGCGCGATCGCATCTTAGGTCGTGTGACAGCTGAACCAATCTATGACAACCGTCATGAGATTTTGGTCGATGCTGGGGTATTGCTTGACGAAAAACTTTGCGACAAGATTGAAAAAGAAGGCGTCGACAAGGTTAAGGTCCGTACACCGCTTACCTGCGAAACCCGTTATGGCCTTTGCGCCAAGTGCTATGGCCGCGATTTAGGCCGTGGCTCACTTGTCAACACCGGTGAGGCCGTTGGCGTTATCGCAGCGCAGTCCATCGGTGAACCAGGTACCCAGTTAACGATGCGTACGTTCCACATCGGTGGTGCGGCGAGCCGTGCGGCAGTGGCTTCTTCCGTTGAAGCTAAGAGCGCTGGTGTTGTGGGATTCTCGCCTGCGATGCGTTACGTGCAAAACGGCAAGAAGGAACTCATTGTGATTTCTCGCTCGGGCGAACTCGTTATTTCGGACGCGGAAACGGGTCGTGAGCGTGAACGCCATAAGGTTCCGTACGGCGCAACGCTTTTGATTCGTCCAGACCAGGAAGTGAAGGTTGGCGAACAATTGGCGACCTTCGATCCGATGACCTTGCCGATTATTTCCGAATACGCCGGTACGGTGAAGTTCGAAAACGTTATCGAAAACTTGACAGTGATGAATCAGGTCGACGATGTTACGGGTTTGAGTACATTGGTTGTAATCGATCCGAAGACATCGGCTTCTGCCAAGGCTGCGGGTCGTAACGCCAAGAGCACGGCCTTAAATGTCATTCGTCCGTCTGTGCACTTAGTCGATGACGAAGGCAATGAAGTCAAGATTCCGGGCACGAACCACGCCGTGACAATTCAGCTTTCTGTGGGCGCTCTCGTTGGCGTTCAAGACGGCCAGAAGATTCACCAAGGCGAAGTTCTTGCACGTATTCCGCGTGAAACGCAAAAGACTCGAGACATTACGGGTGGTCTGCCACGCGTTGCCGAGCTCTTTGAAGCGCGTAGCCCGAAGGACTGCGGCATGCTCGCTGAAGAAACGGGTACCGTGACGTTCGGCAAGGAAACCAAGGGTAAGCAGCGCTTGATTATTACCGATAAGGATGGTGTCGAACACGAATTCTTAATCGGCAAGGATAAGCAAATCCTCGTTCACGACGGTCAAGTTGTGCAGCGTGGTGAAGAAATCGTTGAAGGACCAACCGATCCTCGCGATATCTTGCGCTTACTCGGTATCGAAGAACTTGCTCGTTACATCGTCGATGAAGTTCAAGACGTTTACCGCTTACAGGGCGTGAAGATCAACGACAAGCACATCGAAGTGATTGTTCGTCAGATGTTGCGTCGCGTTCAGATTGTTGACCCAGGTGACACAAACTTCATCCAGGGCGAACAGGTTGAACGTAGCGAAATGCTCAATGAAAACGATCGCGTCATTGCGCAGGGTAAGACTCCCGCCAAGTACGAGAACCTTCTCTTGGGTATTACGAAGGCCTCGCTCTCGACCGATTCCTTTATCTCTGCGGCTTCCTTCCAGGAAACAACACGCGTGTTAACGGAAGCGGCCATTATGGGTAAGCGCGATAACCTTCGCGGCTTAAAGGAAAACGTCATTGTGGGTCGCTTGATTCCTGCTGGTACGGGTCTTGCTCTTCGTAAGGCTCGTAAGAACAAGGAAGCGCTTGATGCGCGTGTGACGGCAACTGAGGGCTCCGAAGCGCGCCGTGCGGCCGATGAACTCTTTGAACCTCGCAGTGAGGAAAGTAAAGAGATCGCCAAGGAGATTTCTGAGGATATGTTCGCGAGCGCCGCTCCCGAAAAGGCCACTGGTCTTTCTGCGGCACGTCGTGCAGCCGAAGAACTCTTTGCCACGCGCGAAGATCCTGACGAAGACGAAGGCAAAGGCTTGATGAGCTACGAGAATGTAAGTGATTCTAAGTAGGGCTCTAGCCTAACAACAAAGAGGCGACCTTTTGGTCGCCTTTTTTTCGCCTTAAGTCCGCCGAAATCGGTAATATTCAGCCACTTTTATCCTATATTTCAATGTTCATCAGGAGAAAATGATGTCATTAAAAACAAAATTCGTCGCCGCAACAGCTTCGTTGTTGATGGCATTTACGGGAGCGGCGATGGCCGCTGGCGATATGGCCTATGTCAAAGAAAAGGGCGCATTAACGGTTGGCGTAACAGAATTCGCACCGATGGACTACAAAGATAAGGACGGCAAGTGGGTTGGCTTTGACGCTGATCTCGCTCGGGTCTTTGCGAAAGAACTCGGTGTTAAGTGCGAAATTCAAATTATTGACTGGGACAATAAAGTCCTTGAACTCAATAGTAAGAATATCGACGTCGTTTGGAATGGCATGACGCTTACCGATGAAGTTAAAAGCGCCATGAGCACATCGGTTCCCTATTTAAATAACGCGCAAATCGTTGTTTTACCGAAATCGATGGCAGCAAAATACAAGACAGTGAATGATTTGAAGAAACTCTCGTTTGCTGTTGAAAGTGGATCGGCTGGCGCCAAGGTCGCTAAGGAAAACGGCTTTAAAGTCACAGAAGTCACAGATCAGGCTACAGCACTTTTGGAAGTGAAGTCTGGAGCGCAAGACGCTGCGATTATGGATTCTTTGATGGCCGCTGCCATGGTTGGTCCCAAGACAAGCTACGAAAACCTCGTTGCCACAGTGAAACTCAATAAAGAAGAGTATGGCGTTGGTTTCCGTAAGGGTTCTGATTTAACACCTGCCTTGAATGCTCTTTTTAAGAAGATGTATGCCGATGGGTCGCTACTGAAACTTGCGAAAAAGTACGGCGTGCAGGAAGCTTTGATCGAGAAGAAGTAGAATTCAACTTTTCCCAGTCTTCGCAAGTTGCGAGGACTGGGGCTTTTGACATTCTTTTCGGCTAGCGCCCTCGGTGTGAGGACCCATTGTGTTTTGGACTGTAATTGGAGCGTTAAACGAGGGCTTTCTTCGAACGCTTGAACTTTTTCTTGTAACGCTTATTGGGGCTTTGCCACTTGGGCTCGTGATTGCATTCGGCAGCATGAATTCTTCTGCGCCGATTCGCTATATCTCTCGTACGATTGTTTGGATGATTCGCGGCACACCCTTGATGCTGCAGATCATCATCATTTTCTATATTCCCGGTTATTTATTTGATGGTGTGAGCGTTTGGCCACGAGGCGACGCGGGTCGCTTTGCCGCCGCTTCTGTTGCTTTTATCATCAATTACGCCTGCTACTTTTCGGAAATCTACCGTGGTGGCATTCAAAGCGTTCCTGTCGGGCAGCGTGAGGCAGGTCTCGTCTTGGGTCTTACGCGACGTCAGATCTTTTTTAAGATTACCTTGCTTCAGATGATTAAGCGCATCATCCCGCCAATGAGTAACGAAATCATTACTCTCGTGAAGGATACGTCGCTTGCGCGCATTATTTCGATGCAAGAACTTATCTGGGCAGGCTTTGCGTTCTTAAAAGGATCTCACGGCTACTCGGGTTTGATTTGGCCGCTTTTCTTCACAGGTGTCTACTATTTGGCCTTCGTCGGTCTACTTACAATTGGCTTTTCTGCTTTAGAAAAGAAATTGAGTTACTTCCGCTAAAAAGGATTTGTTATGTCGATACTTGAGGTTTCTCACTTAAGCAAGAGTTACGGCACGACAACTGTCTTGCGTGATATCTCGTTTTCTTTAGAGGTGGGGCAGACGCTTTCTTTAATTGGACCCTCCGGGGGCGGCAAGACCACATTACTTCGTTGCCTTGTGAGTTTAGAGATAGCTACAAGCGGAACCGTAACTGTTAACGGCGAACGTGTTTTCGATGGAGCGGTCCAACAAACGGCAGACGAGGCCGATCTCTTTCGTCGCCGTCGCCACTTTGGTTTGGTGTTTCAGAACTTTAATCTTTTCCCGCAGTACACAGCGCTTGAGAATGTGACGTTGGCAAGACTTTTGAACGCCGAGAAAAACCACGAAAATAAAGACGAGATTATCGAGCACGGGCGAGAACTCCTGCGCATGATTGGATTGGAGGCTCGCGCGAACTTTTATCCGCATGAACTCTCTGGTGGCCAGCAGCAGCGCGTGGCGATTGCGCGAGCTCTTGCGATGGAGCCGAGCATTCTTTGCTTTGATGAGCCAACATCAGCTCTTGACCCAGAACTCACAGGCGAAGTCTTACGTGTGATTCGGGAACTTGCGAAAGAGCGCACCACGATGATTATCGTCACGCACGAAATGAGTTTTGCCCGTGACGTCTCAGACCAGATTGTTTTCATGGACGGAGGGCTAATCGTGGAAAAGGGAACCCCAGAGGAAGTCTTTGGGCACCCGAAAGAAGAACGCACCAAGGCGTTCCTATCAAACTACAGCGCGCAGTAAAGAAACGCAAAATAGCGTAACGGGCAAAAGAGGGGACTCTCTTTTACTTTTAGAATGCTCATCACACCCACATCGATGAGAAGGAATAGGTTATGACTTCAGAAACCAAACGACCACGCGTGATGGTCGATATGTCTGCGACTCTTATTCACCACGGACACGTAAGACTACTTCACAAGGCCGCTCAAATTGGCGACGTTGTTGTGGCCCTGACAAGCGACGAGGAAGTGAAGAAAACAAAGGGCTATACGCCTGAACTTAACTTTGAAGAGCGTCGCGAAATTCTTTTGGCGATGAAAGACGTAAAAGAAGTCATTTCTTGCCCGTGGTTAATCACCAATGAATTCTTAGAAGAGCACCATTGCGATTACTTGGTGCACGGGGCGGATAACTCCAACCACATTCCTCCTGAGAAACTCAAGATTTTCCCGAGAACTGAGGGCGTGAGTAGTTCCATGCTTCGCGAGCGAGTTCTCGATTGTTTAACGGAAATGAATCTAGAAAAGGGTAGCAAGAACGTTTCCGATAAGCTTGCGACCTATCTTATTGAAATCATCAAGAAGGAATTCAGACTCGAATGAGAGTAAGCGAGCGCCATGGCTTTTTCTTTGGCGTCATCCTTTGCCTGATTTCACCGGCAAACGCTTGGGCCTATCTCGATCCTGGCACAGGAAGCATGTTGCTTTCTGTGGTTGTGGGTTTAGTTTCAAGCGCTTATTTTTTGATTCGTCGATTGCCGAGTTTAGTTCGAGCCTTTTTCTTTCGCTTTACAGGAAAAAAAGACGATTTAAAAGGCAATGAAATCGTTTTTTACTCCGAAGGAAAATCGTATTGGTCTACATTTCGTCCTGTCTTAGAGGCTCTTAACCAAAAGGGCGTTGACGTTACCTTTTTAACGAGCGATGAAGCAGATCCCGTTTTTAAAAGCGGTTTAGGTCACGTAAAAGCCCGATTTATCGGAAAAGGAAACACGGCTTATACAGCATTGGGTTTTCTGGAAGCCGATGTCTTTGTTTTAACAACGCCTGGGATTGACGTATTACAGATAAAAAGAAGTGCTGGCGTTAAAAAGTACGTTCATATCGTCCACGCCGTTGGCGACATTCACACCTATAAGCTTTTTAGCTTTGATTATTACGATGCGGTGTTTTGTGCCGCTTTCGGACAAGTAAAGAGCTTAAGGGCTCTAGAGAGAATTCGTGGCACAAAAGCGAAAGACTTACCTCTCTTAGGGTGTCCCTATCTTGATGGGTTAGTAAAGAGAAAAGAAACCGAAGGCGAACACATTGAAGAAAAGACTGTTCTTGTGGCTCCGACGTGGGGGCGTAACGGCCTTTTAACTCAAACGGGTGCCGCCATTCCTTTGATGCTTGCGAAAGATGGTTTTCACGTTATTTTGAGGCCACACCCACAGAGCTTTGTCTCTGATAAGGATGTGATGGAAAAGGTTCTTCGTGAGATTAAAGAAAATCCCAACATTGAACTTGACCGAAATCCTGATGGCTTTACGAGTTTGTCTCGAGCCGCGGTGATGGTAAGCGACATCTCAGGCGTTATTTTCGATTATGCGTTTGTTTTCTTAAGACCTGTGGTCGCGATTGGCCCTGGGCCGATTAAAGACGGATTTGAAGCGTGGGAAATTCCTCACGGAGCTTGGGAGCAAGAAATCCTCCCAGAACTTGGGGAACGAGTCCTCAAAGCCGATGAAACGACTCTCATTGATACGGTTAAACGCGTCTTAGGAAAGAGTGACGAATTAAAAGAAACCATTCGTAGCCTTCGAGACAAAAACATTGTCAATTTCGGAAAGGCGGCAGAGCCCATTGCTGAGGCACTCATCGCTTTAGAAACAGAGGAGAAACACCGTGATTG
>CAVEMY010000031.1:0-15711 GCA_963617005.1 Parabacteroides distasonis
ACTCTCGCCACAGCCACCTCAAGGCTGCGCGTCTACCAATTTCGCCACGACCGCACCGAGCCGATTTCTGCCTCGAACAAAGAATTGCTGACTTTTTTCGAAACTCGGCGAGGTTGCGCATTTTAGCGAAAAATTTCAAGAGGTCAAGAAAAATAGTTCTTTCGGACTAGATAAATCAAAACGCGGTTGATAAGATTAGAGTTTTGAATATAAGAGAGCGCCCCATTTCACGGATTGTTGAAATGCAAAATACAGCGGGTGCTTATTTCTTAAAGAGAGTGTTTCGTATGTCAGAAAATCTGTATTTTGACCAAAGCGACCGAGATTTGCTCGCCATGGTCAATTCGACCACGGAAACCCAGCCCGACGAAAAGCTTGAACAAAAGCTTTTCAATACCGCTTTGCATCCGCATGGCATCATTAGTTTGGCGAGCTCGCACGAAATTCGTGTGGCGCACGCTGTGATTAATCTACTCTATAGCATCGAAGGTCAAAGAGATGCGGCTGCCCGCCTGGCAGCGCTTCGAGCCCTTTACGATGAAGTGATCAATAGCGCTTCAACGCCATTTCGTATCAACACGGGGCGCGTTCTCGTGCAGATGATGAAAGACATCATCCGCGCGAAAGGTAACGATCTTGAGCAGCTAAAACTCATCCACGACTTTCGTAAAGTTGCCGCTGGCAACCCGCGTATCGTCCGTTCCTTCCTTGCCTCACGCTACTTAATCGAGATGCCCGAGAGCTGGGATCAGCTCACAATGGATCAGCACGTGCATGATTCCAACACCAAGGGCCGCAAGAACCCCACCTACCTCATTATGGATGCGTGGGTTAAGGGCATTCGCAGTCTCACAGTGATTTATCACAACACGATTAATCCCGCCGCTGTCGAAGAGCTCACAACCGCCGCAGAAATCATGAAGATTCGCGTGCGTGTAGGTTTGGAATTTCGATCAGTCTTCCGTGACAAGTATGTCGACTTCATTTGGGCCCCACGTGGCTTTGCCAAGTACGAGGATGCCGTCAATTTCTTTAAGAGCGAACCGGTTCGTGCCGTTTTAGAAGAAGGTGAAAAAGCCAACGTCTGGTATTCCAATCAGACCTATGCGCTCTTAGAAAGTTTCAATAAGCATCACCTGCAGACGATTGCTGAGCGCTTCGGCATTGCGCATCTTAATCCGATTGACAAGGACGCTTTCACGGAGTTCGTTGGAAAGGGCAGAGCTAGTCGCCTTCACCTCTCGGACTTTATCCATAAGTGCTTGATTGGCCCGATGGCAGAACGCGTTAAGGCTTTGCAAACAGCGCTTCCCTCTTTAAATGAAGAAGAGCGTAAGAACGCCAAGATGCAAATTGCCGATATGGACTCTTTAACCTCCAATAAGATTCTTTCCGATTATTTGAGTGCGAAAAAGAATCCTGAGGTTCCCAATCGCGATGTGCCAGCCAACGACGGGCGTCCAGCATTCCTTTCGATGCCTGTTATCGAGCACTTAAAGCTGATTACGAGCCTACGCTCGGGCTTTAGAACCACATTGCAACTTTCTGGCCTTACGGCCGCTGACGTTCTGGAAATCCTTTGGGATGCCCAGGGGCTCTTCACACACCTTGAGCGCATTAACGTTAAAGAGTACTTCGATGGTGAGGTTCAAGATCTCACACGCATCGGCAAACTTCAAAACGAAATTAACGAAGCGCAGATTATTTCGCTTAAAGCGACCATCATGGAGCTTATTGCGGAAAATAAAGACGATAAGGAACGTGCTGCTAAGTTAACCGACATTCTCAATCATATTTCCGATTTGATTGCTCTTTACGAAGTCACTCCTCTTGGAAGTACGTTTGGCACGGACTCCACGGGTCACGTTGGAAATCGCTTCGGTATGGGATTGGCTGTCGTTGAAACGCTACCCTCGTCTGCGCAAAAGAAGCTTTGCGCCAATACGAAACTTCTTCCCGTAACTGTTAAGTGCGAAGTACAAGACACATATAGCGATGAAGGAGATCCAGGAGTTGTGACGAAGTTCCTACGTAAGTTAAGGAACAACCTCGCTATCGGCATGGATAGAAAGCGTGACTACACGGTGCGCGAGCGCACAGTCGAAGGCGCAGAAAAAGGTAACATCGCTACCCTTGGCGGCATGACCGATGTCACAAGCAATGGCTTACTTGAAGTCAAACCCGAACCGAGCAAAAAGATTGGTGCTAAGTATCTAACGACACCGGTGCTTAACATCATTAAGGTGCTCATTGGATTGGTTCCTGCCTTCTGCACCTTTATGGTGACGCAAAACTGGTGGTTCCTTGCTTGCTTTGGAGCCTTCATCTGGTTAGGCATCACAGGCTTTAGAAACATCATTCAGATGCTCATCGCCTCGGGCTCCTTCTTCGGCGGCCGCATCAAGTGGCATCGAACAGTGCAGTGGACACGCCTTTGCGAGTCTTTGATGTACACGGGGTGGTCTGTTGTGCTTCTTGAAGGCTTGATGCGTAATGCAATCTTGGTCGGGCTCTTAAATATTAAGGTGACCGAACATCCGCTTCTTGTCTTCACTGTCATTGCGTTAGCCAATGGCACCTACATTAGTTCGCACAACATCTTCCGCGGATTCCCGATGACTGCTGTTGTCGGTAACTTCTTTAGAAGTGTGCTCGCGATTCCTGTGGCGCTTGTTTATAACGTTGTTTTGGCAGCAATCTTGCCCTTTGTAACCGACATGCCAGTTTCGGACGTGTTGATTTACTCCTCGGCGATTATCACAAAGCTTGCATCCGATACGATTGCTTTAATTATCGAAGCCACGGCCGATCGCCGTAACTTCTATCGCTTGCGTAACCTCGATTACGATGCGAAATTTAAGGCGATTTTCGCTTGCTACGTAAAGCTTGAGACGCTTTTCCCAGAACTCAATATGCTTGAGGTTCTTGCTAAGCCTGGCGAATTCCAAAAGGTTGCGAAGGATAAAGGCGCCACACTGCGCGAGGAAATCTTTGCCCACTTAATGGATTTGATGTTCTTCTGGTTCTATCGCAACTCAAGCCATCAGGTCTTTAAGGCTCGCATTAAAGCGATGACGCCTGTGGAGCGTGAGATTCTCTCGGCACTGCATATGACATTCTTTACGAGTAGTCCGGCAAACGCCAAAGAAATCATCGAAGAGTTCTTAGGAGACCGCTCGGCTAAGTGCCTAGCCTTCTACGAAGAAAACTTCCTCGCTTACTTTAAGGCGATGCGTCGTTTCTTCCCGAAGCTTGTGCTCAAGCTCCCCTCGGGAACTTCAGAGATTTAGTTGAAAAAAACGGGAGCCGCTGGCTCCCGTTTTGATTCTCACTTTATGGCATTACGCTAGATATCAAAAAGTTTCTCTAGCGCATCACGATCTCTCGCGAGTTCTGGTTTTTCAGAAAGCACAATCATGAGTTTTAACCGAGCCTTCGCCGCTGAAATCTCTCCACCAACAGCAAGACCTGCGCGGCGGGTATCGGTGACGCTTCCTGGATACCCATAAACGTCTAAGACGCGTCCCCCTGGCGTCCGTGTTGTCAAAACAACAGCCACACCCTTTTTCACAGCGTCTTCAATACCAGGGACAATGGGAGGCGGAACATTCCCGCGGCCAAAGCCCTCAATCACAATACCCTGAACGCCTTGGCTTACTGCAAAGTCGATGTAGTCGCGCGTAGAACCTGTCATGCACTTAATAAGGTCAACGCGAGCGGTAAGCGCCTTTGGTGCAAAGCGAATCACACCCAAGGGTTTACGACGCATCACGATCTTATCGAGGTCGACATAGCCCACGGGCCCCCACCATGGCGACTGGAATGTCGCAGGGTTTGCCGAGTGAGTCTTCATCACCTCTCCTGGCGCATGAAGCGTTTCATTTAAGCAAACCAAAACGCCCATGCCAATAGCTTCCTTCGAGGCAGCCGTTTTCACCGAGCAGAGAATATTCATCGGGCCATCGGGGCTTGTATCCCCTGCGCCACGCATCGCGGCGGTGCAGACAATCGGCTTTTCACTGTGATGAAGAAGATCCAAGAAATAACTTGTTTCTTCCAATGTATCTGTCCCGTGCGTGACAATGGCTCCAGCGACATCATCACGCTCTAAGGCCTTTTCAATCGCAACACTTAAATCCCACATATTCTGCGGGGTCATACCTGGGGAGGCGATATTAGAAAACTGCACAAATTCCAAAGGGGCAACGTCGCCCAAACCAGGAACTGCGGCAGCAAGGTCTTCGCCTGTACAAGCGGGAACGAGCCCGTGCATAACCGGGTCATACTTCATGGCAATCGTGCCACCCGTAGCAAAAACGATGACTTTCTTATCAATCATTTTTAACTCCTAAATATCTTTTGTTCTCAAAAAATACGTTTAAGAACGAACAAACAATCCGTGATTATTGGCGCGCTCAGAAGCTGCCCGAACTTCATCATAGGCTTCTCTTTGCCGAGCGCTCAAAATCGGAATGGCTGTCAAAATTACATCCACATAGCGATCGACATCCGCTAGTGTTAACGCTGGGTACACTGTCTTCTTAATCTCAGAGTCTGAAACAAAAAGCGATAAGCACCCTGTGGTTCCTGGAATGGCGCCAACGCCACCCATCACTTCGTGAATATCATCGCTCATGAACGTGATGCCACCAAGATCTTCTGAGGCAAAACGGTTAAGTTCAGAGGCTAGACGAACCTTTTCCGCGGACGTCGTGGCCTGAGAGAGTTTTTCGCCTAGCGCTTTAACGCGCTCTCCCATTTCACGAGTCAAATCGCGCATCGCGCCCTTCTTTCTTGCAAGCAATTCTCTTGGATAAAGAATCGGGTACCCAAGGCGTTTTGCTGCTTCAAGTAGGCTCTCGCTCACTGTAACGTTATCGTCACCGACGTAGGCGCGTGTGACAAACGTGGGCTCTGTGATTTGAGAGGAAATCGGATTTGAGAAAACCTTGCCTTCAAGAAGAATCGTTGGCATTGCATCAAGCCCCAAGCGATGCATCTCGTCTTTTTTACCAGCAAGATTGACATTACCTTCAATGTCTTCATTTGGTCCCAAGCCGCCCTCGGTGGCATTAATGAGCGCCATCACAGAAACATCAATGCCATCATCGACATTGATAACGGTGCTAATCCATGAACCAACGTTACCTGGGACGTCTTCTGTGCCAACGGTAAAGTTTTCTGGATAGTTTCGGATAAAGCTATCGACAGCGGCGTTGGCAATTGCCGTTTGCAAGGCCACTGGCGCTTCCATCGCACCTTGCCCTAAAACGCGACCGAACACTTTCATTGCATCCGCTTGCGTTGTTACAGCACTTAAGCCAACAGCCTTTTGGCTTAACTCGGCTTCAAAAGGCGTTACGCCTCGGCGAGCCGCGGCGTAGGCAACGCCACCACTTGCGAGCTTAACTTCAAAGCCACCCGTTTGCCCAACGGTGGGGACGACTTCACTGATACTTAAATCTAGGTCTGTGATGCGTTCGAATAAACGCATCAATGCAGCAAAGCCGCCCGAATCATCTTGAATAAAACCGCAGTGGCTGTTGGCGTGTCCGCAGCCGACATGACCGACTAGACCCAACTGACCGCGTGCGGCATCACTAAATTGAACTTTCATAAGCTTTTCGCAAAGGAAGAAAAATTAATTCCTATGCCTTGCGAACTCCTTACTTTTTTCTTACTTCTTTCTCTTTAGGGTGGACTCGTGCGAGTCCACCGAGTAAGAGAATACATTCCTAAGTTGAAACGCCGATTAGAAAATCGTCAACGCAGCAGTGATAAGGAACGCCATCAAGCAACCAGAAAGAATAGACGGACGTTGGAAGGCGTTCGCCGTCTTCAGATCACTACCTGGAATAACAGGGATAACCGTCGCGAGAGCCGCCACGGGGCCACCGGTTAAGAAGTACTGAATCAAAGAGGCACCAGAAGCTGCGGCAAAGCACGCTGCGAAGGGATCGGCACCAGTCTGAAGAACCACTTGGAGCATCGGGACCAACACGGAAACAGAAGCCGCATAGGACTGTGTTAAGAAACCCGTGAGGAACGCCACACCAAAGAGGATGAGAACCGGAGAGACCGAGAGAATCGGACCGACGGCATCGCTCATTGTCTGCACAAGACCAATTTGCTTAATCACTGTAGACATAAACAGGAAGCCAATCGTCGCAACAATCGGTGTCGCGATCAAGGAAACACCCTTCATCATCGCCGCTTCAGCTTCGCGCGCTGGCTTATGAGCAAGAAGCATGCAGCAAATCGCAGAAACGAGACCAACGAGGAAGACTGGGAAGCCCATGATGAACCCGACTAAAAGGATTAAGAACGGCAAGAAGGCGCTAACAGAACCCGTTGCGTATTCACGGTTTTCGATTTCGGCCATAATCTTGGCGCGATCTTCAGCGGTAATTGTCACGCCACGACGACGCATATCAGCGTTGCAACGAACGGCAGAAACAAAGAAGATTGTCAAGCAGGCGATTAAACCTAAAACGTTAAAGAGACCGAAGCTGATGCCAGCGGTGGCAATCAAAGCAACCTGTGTCGGGTGTGTGAAACCAGCAAGGTTACCAATGTGGCCTGCGTGGCCCTGAATACCAGCGCACTTGTTGGGGTCAACGCCCAAACGAACAGCAGCAGGCCCCGTAATCACAGCCGTAATCACAGGCTGTGTGAAACCCGTTAAGGCGCCGATAACGCCAGCGGCAATACCGCCAGCGGTGCAAACGCCTGTGCCGCCGCCAAGCTTATTGCCGACGCGGACGATATCGCGAATGATCACATCCATAAAGCCCGTGGCCTGCATAATGCCAATAAAGAGCAAGATGCCCGTCATATCTGCAATCACAGGATTTAAGCCCGAATTGACCATCTTGGCAATCGTCATGCCATTGCCACCCGTAATCGGGAAGCCGGCAACGAGTGCGGCAATCATTGCGCCGCAAATAGCGGTGATGTAAATCGGTGTCTTGCCCGTAATCATCAACAGTAGCGTCGCCACCATAATGATTTGAGCAATCATTGATGCTGTAGACATAGTTTCTCCTTTAAATTAAAAAAACACTTCCCACCCTGAGTAAAACTGTAGCGCACTGAAAGAATTTGTTACGAAACGCACTAAGCAAAAGACGCCGTGAAACGAAGATTCAAAAGTTAAACAAAATTGATTATTTTTGGAAAATCAATGCTGTTTTAGAGGTTCAGCAATCGGAGAATCTTTTGACTTTAGGCAAGAGCCCTAGGCTTTATAAGAAGTGAGGACCTTAAAGGGCGCGTATTGATTTTTGCAAATAGATATTGTTTTTTCACGATGTACGAGCAAAATTCAATACGACTTCTCGCTCAAAGAAGCATCACGCTTAACTTCTCACCTAGAAGGCAAGAAACTTTGCACAGCTGTCGATTATTGAGAAACCCTTAAAGGGAGGCTAGCCACTGAAGGACAATCGCAGAAGACGTCGTAGCGGCTTTTACCTTAAAGGCTTCGTAATCCGATGGGGACTTGCCGTTAGCCTCGTCGGATGCGACGCGAAGACCTGCGAATGGGCATTGATTCATGTAAGCGACGTGCGCAATGGCAGCGGCTTCCATTTCTGAACTCACAGCGTTAAACGTCTTTCGAATCCAAGAGGCCTTTTCTTCGCTTGAAATAAATTGGTCGCCAGAGGCGACAACGCCGTAAAGATAATTAAGATTTTCTTTTTTGCAGATGGCAATCAATTCTTCTGCCATCGTCTTATCGGCAGGAAGCTCAATAAGATTCAGGCCCGAAATCCAGCCCACAGGATCTCCCACTGGAGACGTATCCATGTCGTGCTCAACGCAGCCTGAGGCAATGATGACATCACCAATGTGAAGCAGAGGAGAAAGCGCACCTCCCACACCGATGCTAAGTAGTTTATTCACACCAAAGTGCAAAACCATCGTCTGAGCGCACGTTGCTGCCGATACCTTACCAACGCCGCTTTGCGCCACAACAACGTCCTGTCCTTGAAGAGTCCCACGCACAAACGTGATCGAACTTATACGCTCTTCTTTTTTCTCCGTCATACGCTCTTTTAAGAGCTTGACTTCGATGGCCATGGCTCCAATGATTCCAATCACTAAAAGTCACTCCTTATAAAGAAAAGTGGGGGTTTCGATTGCTTCAAGGATTTTACGGTAACGAGCGCATTCGCGTTGTGCGGCCTGTAGCGAGAGTTCTCGATAGTTTCCGCATTCGCGAGAAGTTGCGCCAAAAACAGCACCTTCGTAGTTTTCGACTTTTTTCAGGCAGTCGATAAGTACTGCGAGGACCTTGTCATTTACAGCATTTCGTACCAACAGGGAAAATCCTGTGCGACACCCTACGGGACCAAAATACAAAACATCGCTCGCAATCTCAGAGTTGCGTAGAAACGTCGCGAGCATATGTTCAACCGAATGCATGGTGAGATTGTCCATATACTCGCCCGCGTTGGGCTTACGTGTACGAAGGTCGAATGTGGTTACGTCGCCGTCGATTCGGGCGACGTAAATCCCAGGCTCGAGTACGTCGTGATTAACGCAAAAACTCTTTACGCGTTGCATCAATATTAGATAGGTTTGCCTTCAGAGCTAAAAAGCGGCAAGGGCGCCAAAAAGCCAATGTCCTTTCTCTTAGCGGCATCGCCTTCAGCTAGGACTGCTAAGCGACCACAAACTGTGCCGCCTGCCTTTTTAATCAAATCTTCCATCGCAGCAAGAGATTCACCTGTGGAAATCACATCATCGATGATCAAGATTCTCTTACCGCGAATCACAGCGATATCGTCTTCGGGAAGATAAAGCTTTTGCTCACCTGCCGTTGTAATCGAGTGCACAGTGGTTTCAAGCGCTTTCCCCATATAAAGCTTCATGCGTTTTCTGGCAACAAAGTAACGAGCCGCACCCACTTGGCGAGCCATTTCGTGAATCAACGGAATACTTTTGGCTTCTGCTGTAAGCATGTAATCAAACTTGGGAGCAAGCTTTAAAAGCTCTTCCGCACAGCGCACAGTCAACTCCGTGTCGCCAAGCAAAATAAAAGCGGCAATAGAAAGTTTGTCAGAAATGGGAAAGAGCTCAAGATTACGCTTAAGTCCTGCGACTTCGATGGGATAGTACATAAGAGGCTTCCGAAGAAAAATGACACGAAAAAAGGGGCACAAACCCCGCTTCACGTTTCGGCATTGTACCCTTCTCATTTTTAAAACATGAAAAAAGACTGAGAAAACGCCTCTCTTTTAAGGGTTTAGCCTCTTAGCGTCTGTGGGTTTTATCGGAAAATGGGGGAACCGTTTCGGAAGGAAAATGAACTTAACTACCGTAGGTTATGGTATCACCAATTTTTGAAAAGAGGAACACAAGAAATATTTATTTTTGACAAGGCGTTTTCTCCTCAAAAATACCCTAAACTAGGCTCAAAAGGACAGGGAAAAAGGAGTACGACTATGACAAGAAGAACATGGTCAGAATGGCCGAAAAACCGTCCAACAGCGAATCGCAACTACTACGTTGCCTGCCAAAACTTTGATGATCCAACAGATCTTCGACACTGCTTGGCGTTTTTCAATGGCTACAGCTGGGAAAACATCCCATTCTCACACTACGTTGTCGCGTGGGTTGCTCTTCCTGAAAACTTCAAACCAATGAAAAACCTCGTTGGAAAAAACGACTTTACGGGCCAAATGATTCCCGCTTGACATCCTCCCATGACTAAAGTCAAGGGATTCCTACTGGTGTGACTAGGCAACATACTTAGCACTCCCTTCGGTGGGTTCCTGCTGCTGACCTCCTACGAGGTTCACTTGCAAGGCACTTTCGCGCTTGCTCCCACAGGCGAACTGGGCAAGTCCTGCCCTTTTTATATTCATTGCGCCATCATAGTCGGCGTTTGCTGATCGAAGGCGCAATATGTGTTTGCAGGACTGCTTGCCCTGTCGTGGCTTAGCGTTATCGCTTTTTGCGCATTCCCGTCCGAGAAAGCGAAAAACAAGTACGGCGCCGTACCAGCCGAATAACCTCTAGAAAACGGGGTTATCTCAGGGGCTCGCCAATTTTGCGAGCCCCATTTTTTTAGTGCGTCGTGCGACGAATAATGAAATTGCCGCAAAACTGAAAAACGCTAATTGTTGCCAGAATAATCAGAACGGTAAGCCAAATCATGTCGCGGTATCCCATCTGATACCCATAGCGAATCGCAAAGTCGCCGATACCGCCCGCCCCAATGGCTCCAGCGATTGCGGTTAGTCCCACGAAACTCACGAACGTAATCATCGTCACGCGTGTGATTCCCGGAATGCTTTCCTTTAGGTACACACCAAAGATGATTTGCGTCGGAGAAAATCCCATCGCTTCGCTCGCTTCAATCAATCCATCGTCCATGTCCGATAAAACAGACTCAATTTGACGCGCAAAAAACGGAACCGTTCCAAAAATCAACGCGACAAAAGAACCCGTCACGCCAGAGCCCGTTCCCACGAGGAAACGCGATAACGGAATCAAAAGCACGATGAGAATAATGAAAGGAATCGAGCGGATGATGTCGATTGCACGATCAAAGAATGTGAAAAGTACGCGGTTTTCAAGAATCCCGTCTTTTTTTGTAACAACAAGCAAAACGCCAATGGTGATGCCAAGCACCCAAGCAATGGTCCCAGAAACTGCAATCATCGTTGCGGTTTGCTCGATACTTTTTATGAGTTCGCCACTTAAGCGATCTAAGTTAGGAAGTAAGTCGTTAACCCAATTCATCGTGCAATCTCCTCAACGGCAACGTTTTTCTCACGAATGTAGTTAAGAGCCTCATTGACCTTCGCCTCTTCGCCTTCGAGAGTCACAGCAAGCTTTCCAAAGGGTGTGTCTTTGAGCATTTCGATGTTGCCAAAAATGATGTTGGCTGACACGCCAAACTTCTTATAAAGCTCTGTCATAAGAGGCTCCCCAGCAGAGGCCCCAGCGTAGGTGAGCATATAAACGGGCCTCCCCGCAGAAACGTTTTCTAGCCCGTTTTCTTCAAGCGTTTCGTAGAGGTCATCGACGTTGCTCGCTGAATCAATAAAGCCCTTTGTAATCGCCTCTTTCGGATGCGCAAAAATGTCGAGAATTGTCCCCTCTTCTAGCACTCGCCCCTTATCCATCACTGCAGCTCTATCGCAAATAAATTTCACAACAGACATCTGGTGCGTGATAACGACAATCGTGATTCCAAGTCGCGTGTTAACTTCACGAAGTAGTTTCAGAATCGAGCGTGTTGTCTTTGGGTCCAAGGCGCTCGTGGCCTCATCGCACAAAAGGACTTTCGGGTCATTGGCTAGAGCCCGAGCGATAGCCACACGTTGCTTTTGGCCTCCGGACAATTCCGAGGGATAAGCATTTTCTTTATCACGTAGTTGCACGAGGTCAAGGAGCGCATGAATCTTACGTTTACGAGCCTCTGGTGTGAGATTCGTTAACTTTAACGGCATCTCGATATTTTCAAAAACCGTGCGACTTGGCATGAGATTGAAATGCTGAAAAATCATTCCAATCTTACGGCGAACATTACGAAGCTCCGCGGCACTTAATGCCGTGATTTCTTTTCCATCAATTGAGACGGTTCCTGATGTCGGACGCTCAAGTAGATTCATGCATCGGACAAGAGTGGACTTACCAGCGCCAGAAAATCCAATAATCCCGTAGACCTCGCCACGCTCGATATGCAAAGAAACATCATCGACGGCTTTCACAACACCGGTCTTCGTTTCAAAGGTTTTCACAATATGATTTAAATGAATCACAACCTATCCTTTAAGGCAGAGCTTCTGCCTTTAGTTTTTCTGCGTGCTCGGCTTTAATCGCAGCTAAGAGTTGCGGCTCCTCAATGAGTCGCAAAGCCGTGTTTGCTAAGACTTCTGCGCCAATCGCAATGGAATTCAGACCCTCTTCGGAAATCGCTGCCTTTTTAAATTCTTCACTATGAGCGGCAATTGGCACAGGACTGATTCTCAAATGGGGTTGAATCGTCGGGACGACGTGACTGACATTCCCAACATCAGATGAACCCATGACTTTCGTGTCAGCGGGCTGAGCTTCAAAGCCAAGAGCTAAGAGTTCTTCAGCATAGAGGGAATCAAAAGAAGGCGTAACGACCGTGTTGTCAACCCGATTTTGACTTGGCTTCATCGACCCTGTAGCACCCGTAGCAAGTGCCGCACCCTTAACAATGTCTTCAACCCTTTTGTAGACAACATCCAAAGTCGACGCTTTGGCGGCTCGAAGGTAAAACTTTGCAGCCGCATAATCAGGAACAACATTGGGGGCTTTGCCGCCGTCAGTGATAATGCCGTGAATACGCACGTCGCTAGTGACATGCTGCCTTAAAGCATTGATGCTGTTGTAGACCTGCAGTAAAGCATCTAGGGCATTGATCCCTTTTTCTGGGGCGCTTGCCGCGTGAGAGGCCTTCCCGTGAAAGACAATATCTACAGGCGCACACGCTAAAGTAAGAGGCGTTAATGTGTAAATGTCTTTTCCTGAATGCGCGCAAAGTGCCGCATCAACATCCTTAAGGAAACCTTCGCGCACAAAGCTTCCCTTCGCGCTTCCGTTTTCTCCACCCTCTTCTCCTGGCGTTCCGTAAACACGCACTTCGCCACCGGTTTCATCGATAACGGATTTAAGCGCGACAGCAGAAAGTGCGCTTGTTGCGCCAAATAGGTTGTGTCCGCATGCGTGACCAATACCAGCTAAAGCATCGTACTCGGCTAAGAAAACAATGACGGGGCCCGCTTTCTTCGCCCTGTAGCTTGCTGTGAAACCTGTGGGGTGACCAGCGACATCTTTAACAATAGTAAAGCCATCTGCTTGAAGTAATTTCGTTAGCGTTTCTTGCGCAAAATATTCGTGATTGCTTGTCTCGGGATGCGCGTGAATGGCTTTTGCGGCTTCCTGATAAGCGGGAAGCCTCTCGAAAACCACTTCGTG
This sequence comes from Parabacteroides distasonis, assembly GCA_963617005.1. Taxonomy (GTDB): domain Bacteria; phylum Pseudomonadota; class Gammaproteobacteria; order Burkholderiales; family Burkholderiaceae_F; genus Duodenibacillus. Next base: position 12,964 of record CAVEMY010000031.1, read on the forward strand.
AATTTTGTTTCGGTAATCCATGTCGTCCTCTTTTGGCCATGCGGCACCGCGCCGCATAGCCTTTATCACAATTACTTAAGCTTATAAGAAGCAGCGCCTTCCCACGCCGGAATAAAGGCGCCCTTGTAAGCCTCCTTGAGAGTCTGCGCAACGTTCTCACTTTGATAGGCCTTAACAACCTTTAAATACACGGGGTTCTTTGCATCGGCCTCACGAGAAACGATGACGTTGACGAGTTTTCCAAGGTAAGGGTTGTCGGCGCTCACGTTTTCAGAAAAGATTGAATCCGCATAAGGATCGAGCTTTGCTGTAAAGGCATTGCCGCCATTGATCACCGCTGCAACAACGTCAGGCAAAAGGTTGGCAAGCATTCCCGATTCAGCTTCGAGAATTTCAATCTTGACATTGTATTTGGTGATGTCGGTCTTATTGGGCACATAACCTTTAGCGGGATCGAGCTCAATTAAGCCGGCGGCTTCGAGTAGCTTAAGCGCACGACCGCCATTGGTTAAGTCAGAGGGAATCGCAATCTTGTCGCCATCTTTAATGTCAGAGATCTTCTGAATCTTGGATTTGTTATTAAAGATACGTAAGGGAGCAATGAGGGTATCACCGATGGCGACAATCTTGTAGTTGTTTCGTTTGCTGTCGTTTGCGAGGAAGGCTTTGTGTTGGAAGGCATTAAGGTCAATTTCTTTATCCGAGAGTGCGCGATTGGGGGTGGCGTAATCGGAGTATTTGACTAATTCGACCTTGATCTTATCGGCGGCCAAATTGGCGTTAACCGTATCCCACTGGGCGTTGTATTCGCCAACGACACCGACTTTGACAACCTTAACATCATTTTGGGCCTTATCGCCGCACCCAGTGAGTGCAAGACCGAAAGAGGCAAGGAGCGCAACGGTTAAAGCGGATTTCTTAAACTGAGTTTTCATGATGAGTTTCCTTAAATTTTGAGTGTGAGTAAATAAAGTTAGGGGTATGGACGTACACAGATACAAAGACTCTGCGAAGTCCGAATTGAACTAGCGGCGAAGCCGCACGAAATTGGAAAGTGTTAACGCGTAATCAAAATTCGCTGCGGTGCGCTGCCTTAGGCTAAGGAGCACATTCGCATGGTGCACACATTGCGTGTGACGAAAGCGGAATTTTGGCGTTTAAAAGACATACTGTTTTTGACTCTTTTACTATCGCTGTGAAACACTTTCGTTTCACAACCACGGCCGTGACAATATCACGTAGAAAAATTCTCTGCATAGGCACAACATCTTAGAGAAGACGAAACCTCTTGATTCAAATTGAAATTATTTTTAAAGTCAGTTATTGATTTCGCCAAAATTGGAATAAAAATCCTATGCAAAAAGCACAAGATGCCCTAAGATACCCCCTATAGCGAACGGTAGAGGAACGAATCGGTTTCGCAAAATACTCAGGCTCTTTCGACTAAAAAAACTTCAAAATATGGACAAAGAGAAGGCTTACATCGAATCATTTGATGAGTATCTCAAACAAGGAGAGCCCTCAAAACGGGAAAGTGCTGCCAATTGGCAAACTGCCATAGGGCTTCAGGATGTTGATGGCTTACGTCCCTCTGCGTACCTTCTTGAAATAGCGTGTCGTAACATTGAAGGAGAAATATCGCTTGAAGAGAGTCGCCGTCTCATAGACTCTTACTATAAAAACAAGGAAAACCGCGCTACAGAGCACGAAGAGGCCGATAAGGCATCTGCCAACATTGCGCGCATCTTAAAGTCTCGTACTTTTGCCTTCAACAGCAATGGATACATCTCGCTACATCGCCGTATTTTTGAGGGTGTTTTCAAGCACGCTGGACAAATCCGCACATATGACATCACCAAACGCGAGTGGGTTCTTGATGGCGACACAGTCAATTATCTAAATTGGGAAGATTTACAACGTGCCCTCGACTGGGATATCAGCCAAGAAAAAAAATTTTCCTATCTTGACCTTAACGAAGATCAAAAAATCGAGCATATAGCCAAATTCATATCTAATCTTTGGCAAATCCACCCTTTCTGCGAAGGCAATACGCGCACTACTGCTGTTTTTGCTATTCAATACCTGCGATCTCTTGGTTTTTGCGTTGACAATCAGCTGTTTGCTTTACACTCTTGGTACTTTCGAAACGCACTTGTAAGAGCAAACTACAGGAACATTCAGAAAAATATTGAGTACAACACACTGTTCCTTGTCCGCTTCTTCCGAAATCTACTTCTCGGCGAAAAATGGGACTTAAAAAACCGCTATTTGCATATCTCTGCATCAGAGGATTGGCAGAAACAACCTAACCTTGGAGCGAACCGAGCCACCGAGGAAAAAGAAAAAAATGGCGGTGTAAATGGCGGTGTAAATGGCGGTGTAAATGGCGGTGTAAATGTAGACAAAGAAGCGATTCTGCTTGGAGCGATTAAAGCGTATCCCGGACTCAACACCCCCGCCTTGGCCAAATTGTTAAGAATGAGCTTGAGAACCACTCAACGGTATCTCAAAACACTCTTGGCTACAGGGAAAATCGAGTTCCGTGGCGCACCGAAAACAGGGGGCTATTGGCTTAAGAGCTAAACCCCTAACGTTTTGCCAACATCAACGCAAAAAGAGAAACCACTTTCGGGAGTTTGACTAGATTAACGGGAAGCCACATTCTCCACAAAGTGGTTCTCAGCAGCTTCCTATTCAATCAAAAAGCCCTTACGCCTTCAATCCGTTGGGAATCGAAAGTTTTCGTCC
>CAVEMY010000032.1:0-15238 GCA_963617005.1 Parabacteroides distasonis
GGGTTGCACAGAGCCTGACTCAAATTTCTCGAGCGAAGTGATCATATTCGCCGAATAAGTCGTTATTAAGCCAGAAAAACTTCCGCCACCGCCAGAGCCGTTCCAACCGCGAGTCCCGCCGATGGCAGGCATCGTGTAGTCGATTGAGTCTTTAGTCGCTCCAAAAGAGCCGTTGTTGTTTCCTGTGTTGCTGCCAAAAGCGTGGTAATGCGTCGGCAGACTCGAAGCAATATTTGCGCCAATTCCGGAGGCTGCGCCCTGCAAACAAACCCCGTTACTATTAGGAAGGACATTCGTACCTAAGATTGCGTAAAGCTTCGGATAATTCTTGCTCATGTTCGCAATCGTAGAGCCGTCGCACCTAAACCAGCCATCAGGCACGTCTGAGCCTGCGTACAAACGGAGGTCGCCAACTTGATAGCCGGTGGTATTTAGAGCAGCAGTGATCACTTTGTTTTGCACCGCGTTAGTGCTCGTTGTGCTCATTGCAGTGTCCACAGGAAACGTCTTGGCGTCCACTGCGGTGGCAACGAAGGCGGTCGTGGCCAACTGCGTTGTGCTCGTTCCTTTGGCCGCCGTTGGAGCGGTTGGAGTTCCCGTGAAGGCAAGACTTGCGGCTAACTTTGCTGCAGGAATTGTCTTGTCGCCAATCCACCCGAGAGACTGCAAAGCGTCTCGGAATTCTGCTGGAGAAGGAGGAACTGTAGACGTTTTTCCTGCGGCGGCAATAACCGCTCGAATGCTTTGGTCTACCCAATAGAACCACCCTGCGCCTGGCACTGTGGCATTCATGCCCGCGGTCTTGTCACCATTGGACGGATAACCTTCAGATGAGAGCGTGGCCATATCCGGCGCGTTCTCCACGGCATTAGCCTGCCAATAACCCTTAATTGGTGTGTAATCAGCCATTCTTATTCATCCTCATAAGCAAAGAGTACGTATACATTTGCAGGAGCCATCGCCCTGACCACGCATTCAAGAAGTGCATCGCCCCACTTAGCAAGCGGGTTGTTTACTGCCCAAGTAACGCGGAAGACCTCTGCGCCGCCTGAAGATTTAACTCGAACGCCGAGCGTCATTGCTGACGTCCACTCAATGCCTTTTAAAGCATCGTCAACGCCATCTTCAACTGTGTGCGCTTGGTAAGTCTCAATCACTGCGTCGTAGCCAAGCGTGCCAGCGAGCGCTTCAAAAAATGCTTTTGTAAGACCTAAGTTCGATGTAATCTTGGTCAGCAATTCCTGACGCATATCTTCAAGCGTCGGGTCGGCAAGAGCCTTGATGCAATCAGAAGGGATTCCCCAATCAGAAAACCATCGCTCAAGTTCTTCAAAAGAAGTGCGTGGATCGTCTTCTTCTAAGACTGCGCAGGCCCGATTGTCGACACGTGTCGCTTCACGCTCAAGAGCGTAGAGAATTGCATCAAGTTTGCCGCCAATCGAGCGCCGCCAAATGGGGCCTCGAGGGAGCAGCGCATTTACTTGATGCCGATAATCACTTTCACTCAGACTCATAATGCCACCCAAGTAATTGTGCCTGGCACAAAGATTTCACCGGTTGTCGTTGAAACGTCATCTGTCGGCGAAACGATTCGGAAACTCTTAACTTCCGAAACGCTTGCAACAGCGCGCTCAAGAGACGTGAGTAGAATCGAGCCACCTGGCTCTGCTTCCGTGAGAATAAGAGACTCGATAGCAGAAGAAACTTGACTGCGAATGTCTTCCTCGTCAGGCGTGATGTCAATCGTCATGTCGAGCGCTTTAGCGGTCGGTGCAACAACGTATAACTGTGTTGTGACCGGCATATTCTCTTCAATCTTCGCTTTGACTCGCGCAATCATCGTCGCGTCTGGAATTCCATTTGTTGTGAGTCCGTCAGTCATAAACCGAACTGTGACCGAGCCAATACCCATTTCATGAGACGTGCACCAAGCGCGTGTTACGCCTGAGACTTCTTTTGCCCAGGCTACATAGTCGGCCTTTGTTCCTGCCTTTGGAGGATTCTTCTGCCGGTAGAGAAGCCGCTCGCGCAAACTCTCATCGTCTTCAACATCAACGCCGCCCGTGAGTTCGCTTGCAGTGGCCGTGCTCATAACGCCCGAGATAGGACTGATAAGCGTGAGAGTCATTCCTGCTTCGGAATTACCTGCAGCGCCTCCTGAGACCGCTTCAATCGGCGCAACGTTGTCTTCGCTGTCGTTGGTCGTCACATAAGTCTGTCCCTTCTCATTTTCAAGTTGCGCGCCTTCTGGGACGGTTCCTGTGCCTTCAAACGTGACTGTTCCGACGGCTTTAGAGGCTTTGTTTCGATAGATACCGTACTCACTCGCTCTGCGCTCTAAATAAACGCCTTCTGCTGTACTCGAGAAGCATTGCCGAAGCACAAACGAGATAAACCCATAAAGCCCGTGCGCTGTGCCGGCAATGACTCTGCAAAGCACCGTCACCACAGACCAGCGCATCTGCTTCTTGCCGATGCGTGACTCGGCATCTGCCTGTACTCGTTCAATAAGCGTCGGTAACGTCGGTCGTTCCCATGCCATAAATTTTTACCTCCAAACGTCTTGAAATCGCGCGTTCAAAACCTGTGTATCGTCAGGCTTATAGAGTCTCACGTTAAGCGCTGCGCCGCTTTGCTCATACTGCTCTGCGCTCACATCAACGCGCCCGACAATCTTGTCATCGATAAGCCACTGCAGCGCTTCTTTGGCGTACTCTTCAGCCTTGCGCAACGTCGCAGGAAGCACTTTCTCGCGCTCTAAAAGCCAAAGCCTTGAGCCGATTCTGTCGCCCGCAGTATCAGCGTATGTGTCACCCCACCAGCCTTGCCGATTAGGCGCAGAAACGCCGTCATCTACTGCTGATTTACGCCAAGAGAAAAGGCTTACCAACACGACCTGTGCAAGTTCGTTGTCGTCAAGATTTGACGCGTCTGCGAGCTTTCCGTTTAAAAGCATTTCCATCGCTTAACTCCTATTCGGCCTTGCCTGTCGTGCCACCTGAGTCGCCAGGGTGAACGTGATTCTTAAGAGAGATTCCATCGGCGACAACATCGCCTGTGACCGTCGCGCCACCACCGCCTGAAACAGCAAGACCGCCCTTGCCTGTAATGCCGCCATCCACGAGAAGCGAGCCGGTTATGTGAGTTGACGGAGCATCAATCTTCACCGAAGCGGCTTTAATCGTCGCTGCGCCTGTCACTGTCGCTGTAAGACTTCCGCTCACGGTCTCTGTGACGTTTCCGCCAACGGTTGCCGTCAAGTTCTTAGGCGTGACAACTCCAATGCCTGTGCGCGTCAGATGAATCTTTTGACCGAGATCGTCATAGAGTGCCACCTCGCCTGGCTTCAGGCTCTTGAGCCTATAGCGTCGGTCTGCCACGCAAAAGACAATACCGTGCGACCTGTCTCCATCAAAGAAAAGCGCAAAGGCTTCTGGCAGGCCATCAGTCAAAGGTTCAGAGGTAAAGCCATAGGGCTCTGCGTGCTCAACCTCATCGCGCATTTCGCCTGCGAGAAGATTGATTTGCAGTTCTCGCATCGGCTTTGCGCCATTGGCAGCGCTTACCGTGCCGCGGGCCATAAAATCTTCAAGTTTTCCCATAAAAAAACGGCCACATTTCTGTGACCGTCCTGATTAAGATTTTTTGAGTCTTTAGTGGATTCGCTTCCATTCGCCTTTTGTGACCTCTCGATAGTCTTCGGAGTTGCTACCACTTCCATAGCGATAAACGCTAATAGAGCCATCGAGGTTCTTCTCGATGCGAGAGATGTCGCCTTCTTGGACGGTCGGGCCGTAGTAGGGCTCAACTTCGCCTTTTACATTGTGGCAGTTTTTGTGTCCAACAATCCCATATTCTGTGACAAATTCTTCGCAAACGACTTTCGCTTGAGGCGTTACGTAAACAAGCATCAGGGCAAGAACTAGAAGGAAGCGTTTCATTTCTCTCTCCTTTTGATGCTCTTATTTTGGCACCTTTTATCGTAAAGTTCGGTAAAGAGTTATTGCGTGTTAGCCCAAGATGTTCCTGTGTCTTTTTTGATGCAGAGCCGGAAGGTTTGTCCTCTCCTATTTTTTCTAAGAAACAATCGTGCGTTGTCGCCATTAGCAACACAAACCGAGCCATGAGCCGTAAAAACTTGGAATTTCCCCATAAAAAACGGCCACATTTCTGTGTCCGTCCTGATTGATTCTTTGTATTGTGCTACCTGACTCTTGACCACTCGCCGGAAGTTGTTTCCTTCCACTCTTCCTCTTCGCCTGGTCGACCTGCACGATAAACCGTTACTGTCCCATCAGCGTGTTTTGTGATGCGAGAGACCTCGCCTTCCTGGATTCTCGGGCCGTAATAAGGTTGAATGTCGCCTTTAATGTAAACGCAATTTCTTTCTTCTATTGTTCCGTACTTTGAAACGACTTCATCGCAAACAAGTTTCGCTTGAGGAGCTACGTAAAAAAACATTAAAGCAAGAACTACAAGAAAGCGTTTCATTTCTCTCTCCTTTTGATGCTCTTATTCTGACACTTTTTAATATTAAGTTCGGTAAAGAGTTATTGCACGCTAAGAAGCGCTTTTTTCTTTCTTAGGCCAAAATTCAGAAGCGATTAAAAGCGCGACACCCACGCAAATCGCAATATCTGCGACATTAAACGCTGGCCAGTGGTAGGCACCAAGATAAAAGTCGAGAAAGTCAACGACAGAACCTCGAAAGAGGCGATCGAAGCAATTGCCAAGCGCACCACCCAAAACAAGGCTCAAAGAAAGTGACACAACAGGTGAACCATAGCGTTCACGCCAAAGCCAGTAGGTAAGAGCCACACTCAAAAGGAGGGCAAGAGCGATAAAAAAGTACGCTTGCCAGCCTCCGGCGTCACTTAAAAAAGAAAACGCGGCTCCCGTGTTTCTAACGTGGCAAAGATTAAAAAAGGAGGTGAGAGGGAGAAACTCCCCGTAAGAAAGATGAGCGATAACCGCTTCTTTTGTGAAGAGATCCGCAAGAAAGACAGCAAGAGCCAAGCAACAGAACCAGCCAAAGCGCCGCGTGGCGCTTCGAGCCGATTGTTGTTCTGTTGCTTTCTCAGGCATTGTCGTTACATTACGCGAAAAGGCGCTTTTCACCAGCACCAAAGAGATTTAGCCTGCAACGCGGGCAAATCTCAGGGTGTTCGGCGTCTTCACCGACTCCTGCAACATAGTGCCAGCAGCGGGCGCACTTCGGAGCTTCGCTCTTAGTGACACAAACGGCAAGCTTCTCGTCCGTTGCCTTCTCAAGAGTTGATTTCGACGTCATTGTGACAAAGCGAAGTTCGTCACCTAAGCTCGCAAGAAGCTCGTAGGTTGCAGCAGGGGCCTTAACCACGGCTTCAGCCTGTAGGCTTGAACCGACTTTGCCTTCAGTGCGAAGTTCTTCAATCGCTTTCAAAACTTCTGAGCGCACGTCGCGAATCGCTTCCCACTTCGCTAAGAGTTCTTCTTTACCAGGAACCTCAGGGACCTTGTGATAGAACTCAGTGAAGATGGTTCCTTCCTTATTTGGGCTAAAGACTGCGAACGCTTCTTCAGCGGTAAAGGAAAGAATCGGAGCCATCAAACGTAAGAAGGCAGCTGTGATGTGCCAAAGAGCCGTCTGCGCCGAGCGACGAGGTAGGCCGTCTTTTTGCGTTGTGTAGAGACGATCTTTTAAGACATCAAGATAGAAGCTACCGAGCTCTTCACTTGCGAACCCTGTTAAAAGAGAAGTCACCTGATGGAACTGGTAGGCGTCATTAAGTTTCAAGATTTCTTCCTGAAGCTTTTCAACGCGAGCGATAGCCCAGCGATCTAACTCAAGCATCTTCTCAACAGGAACGGCGTCTTTGGCGATATCAAAGTCGCTCGTGTTCGCAAGCAAGAAGCGCAACGTATTACGAATACGACGATAGCTATCGACAACGCGCTTAATAATCGTCGGTCCAATACGCAGTTCACTTGTGTAGTCAGTGGAAGCAACCCACAAGCGGCAGATTTCTGCACCAAACTTCTCATTGATTTCCTGCGGAGAAACGGTGTTACCCTTACTCTTACTCATCTTTTCGCCGTTTTCATCAACGAGGAATCCGTGCGTTAAAAGAGCATCATACGGAGGACGACCATCTAACATCGTTCCCACTAAGAGAGACGAATGGAACCAGCCGCGGTGCTGATCGCTACCTTCAAGGTAAAGGTCCGCTGGGAACCCGAGCTTATCCTTGTGGCTTCCGCGCATCACTGTCGCGTGCGTCGAACCCGAGTCAAACCACACATCAAGAATGTCGTTTGTTTTGACGTAGTGAGCAGCATCTTCGGCGCTTAAGAAGTCTTCAGTCTTCGCACGAGCCCAAGCTTCGATCCCTTCTTTTGCGACAAGGTCAGCGACCTTGTACATGATTTCGATGGTATCGGGATGCAATTCACCGGTTGTCTTTTCTAAGAAGAAGGGAAGCGGCACGCCCCAGTTACGTTGACGAGAAATGCACCAGTCAGGGCGATTCTCAATCATGGCGTGAAGGCGGTTATAACCCCACTGCGGAATAAATTTCGTTGCATCAACGCCAGCTAACGCTGCCTTACGAAGACTTACCTTCGGAGCCTCAAGCCCGAGTACGGGTTTTGTGTCAGGAGTCGGGTCGTCCATACGAACGAACCACTGGCTTGTTGCGCGATAAACGAGAGGCGTCTTATGGCGCCAGCAGTGCATGTAGCTATGCGTTAACTTACCTAAAGAGTAAAGAGCACCAGCGACTTTTAACGCATCACAAATCTTGGGCTGCGCTTTCCAAATCATCATGCCGCCAAAAAGCCCCAAGTCATCGATGTAGGTGCCATTGCCTTGCACGGGGTTAAAGACATCATCGTCTGTGAATCCGTACTTCTTGCAGCTATTAAAGTCTTCCACGCCGTACGCAGGGCAGCAGTGAACAATCCCTGTACCACTACCGTCTTCGACGTATTCGGCAGGAATAACCACAGAGGTGCGTTTGTAGCTTTCATGAAGACTTGCAAGCGGATGCCAGAAGCGCAAATCCTTGAATTTGGCGCCCTTGGCGGTTGCTACCGTCGTTCCCGTCATACCGTAACGCTTTAAAGAGGCTTCCGCCAACGTCTGAGCCAAGATCAAGTACTTGTCGCCGCAGTCGATTAAGTCGTAGTCGAAGTCGGGGTGAACGTTAAGCGCTTGGTTCGCGGGAATGGTCCAAGGCGTCGTGGTCCAAATCACCGTGTAGCACGGTTTATCAAGCTGATGGTTAAAAATCGCTTCAACGGTGGGCTTGCTTTCATCGGTTAAGAGGAAAGCCACATCCAATTCGTAGCCTTCGATGTCTTTGTATTCCACTTCGGCTTCAGCCAAAGCAGAGCAGCAATCAAAGCACCAGTTAACGGGTTTCAAACCGCGATAGACATAGCCCTTTTTCATAATCTCGGCTAAGACGCGGATTTCTTCGGCTTCCGTTTCATAGTGCATCGTGACGTACGGGTCGTCCCAATCGCCTAAAACGCCTAAGCGCTTAAAGCCTTCACGCTGCTTATCGATCTGTTGATAGGCGTAGGCACGAGCCTTGCTCATCACTTCGTCGCGAGGAAGGCCCTTACCAAACTGCTTTTCAATCTGAATTTCAATGGGCATGCCGTGGCAGTCCCAGCCAGGCGTGTATTTGACATCAAAGCCCGCGAGTAATTTCGACTTATTAATGATGTCTTTTAAAACCTTATTTAAGGCGTGACCCATGTGAATGTCGCCATTGGCGTACGGTGGCCCATCGTGCAACAAAAATTGCGGGCGACCAACACGCGCCTTGCGTGCTGCCATGTAAACGCCTTTTTGTTCGATTTCTTTGACCCACTGTGGTTCGCGCTTGGGTAAATCACCGCGCATCGGGAAGGTCGTATCAGGAAGATTTAATGGATATTTTTTGGCCGCAGACGATGCGGCATCATTGGCTTTTGCCATGAGGTTCTCTCCAGGCCCCCTCGGGCTCTTCTGGTTAAACAAAATAGATTGTGTTCGACAGTCATTGTGCATGAGAGCGAGGCGGCGATTCTAACTGAGAGGGGCTCTTAACTTCAATGCCCATATAAGGAGTTTTCTCTAGTTTTTCGGGTGTTTCTTTTTCAGGCGTTTTTCTTTTTCTCCTTCGAGGGAATAAGGCAAAGGAAAGCAGAATCCTTTAAAGTGCGAGGCTTGTCACTTTCACGAAGTTTCATCTGACGCCAAAAGACGCCAAAAAAGTGGCGTTTCATTTTTTTTGAGTTTGCGTCGAGATCTCGATGAAAAAGGTTCCTCTCCTCATACTTTTTGCGCTTGCTGTAAGTTTCGCAGTAACGCGAGCTCCCTTGTCTTCCGTGGGGCCAGTCGCGGAGACTCTACGCAGCGCCTTAATGATCGACTACAAAACCTTTGGCATTGTCACAGCGCTTCCTGTGTTTTGCTTTGGTGCGTTTGGGTTTGTCACTCCCTGGCTATTTGCAAGACTTTCTGGTGGGAAAGCGCTTTCTGTTGTTTTAGCCGCTCTTTCTTTCGGGCTTTTCTTACGCACACTCGAATCAGTGGCCGCTCTTTTAATTGGCACGCTTTTTGTGGGCGCAGGAATCGCGATGATCAATACGATTATCCCGGTGATCTTGCGCCACTACTACCCGGATAAGGTCTCTTTTGCTTTGGGTGTGTGTACGGCCTCTGTTGGGCTCTCAAGTTTTTTGGGAGCGGCATTAGCTTACCCGATGCAAGAGATCACGGGCTCTTACACAGGAGCTCTTGGCGTGTGGCTTCTTTTTGCTATTCCAGCCGCGATTGCGTGGTTTATGGCAAAGCCAGAAGACCTTCCTGATTTAAAGCCAACAAAAAGAAGCGATAACAGTGAGAAACTCGCTTTAGTTTTTCTTCCTTCTCTTTCTGTTGTGACAACCGTGAGCCTTCAGGCTGTGTGTACCTTTGCCGTGATTGGGTGGCTGCCAGCGTTACTCATGAGTGTGGGTGTAAGGGAATCCGTTGCAGGAAATGCCCTCGCAGGATTACTCGTTGTCGCTTTCTTAGCGAGTCTTGCGATTTCATTTTTGATTCGTGTAACGGGTGGCGAACGAAACCTCTCGATTCTTTTAACGCTCTCTGGTCTTGCCTCATTGCCGCTTTGGTTTATGGGTGGTATCTGGCCTTTTGTTGGGTGTTTTCTGATGGCGCTACCGCACGGGGCACGATATTCGCTCGCGATTATTCTTATCGCAAAGAAAGCGAGGACATTACCTCAGATGGTGCTTCTTTCTTCTTTGGCGCAAGGTCTTGGCTATTTAACTGCAAGCGTTGGTCCCTTTGTTTGTGGACTTCTCTATTCAGGAGATGGCGATTGGAGTGCCGTTTTAATCTTCTTAGCCGCAACGATTATTCTTTGGGGAGTGGCGGCTTTCTACGGCTTTGGTTCTTGTGACGTTTTCCGTCGAACCAAGTGAAAAATCCATTATCCTTGATAATCAAAGAAATCTTTCTTCGCGAACCCCAAAAAGTGTGAGAAATCGCCGTTTTTGAACCTCAAAAACTGTGAGAATTTGGCGCTTTTGAACCCTAAAAAGTGTGAAAACAGTTCCAAAGCATCCGTGAACTTTCGCCTACGTATAGGCAAGAAAAAGGGAGCGCTGAATTTCTTCAACACTCCCTTTAGATTAGCTATTGGCTAAAAGGGCGTATTAGAGCGCATCCTTGAAGGCCTTGCCGGGCTTGAACTTCGGCAACTTGGAAGCCTTGATCTTGATCGCTTCGCCTGTCTGGGGGTTACGACCCGTACGGGCAGCGCGCTTAGCAACGCTGAATGTACCGAAGCCAATCAACTGGACTTCGCCACCCTTCTTGAGGGTTTTCTTTGTTGTTTCAATAAAGGCCTTCAATGCTGCTTCGGCCTTGGCTTTGGAAAGATCGGCCTGCTTAGCAATGGCTTCGACCAATTCGGTTTTATTCATTGTATTTCTCCTTAGAGATTTAAGAGCCCTTCAAACCCCCGAAAAGCCTTTGGGGGCCAAGTCTCAACGCTGATCATACCTTGTTTTATGCGAGTTGGCGCAGGTTTTTTACCCCAATCATGCCTTTTTATGCGGTTTTCTCGGTACAGAGTCAAAAAAAGTCATATGAAACCACCATTTTTTCCAAAAAACGTATATTTTGGGAGGCGAAAGTTCATTTTTACGTCCGCGAAGGGGGGAATCTCATGATCATCACCGCAGTCCAACAAAACAAAACCACAGTACGTTTGGTCACTGATAAAGGCACACGTTACGTCAACGGGATTCTTCATGGCTACACGGCCGACACGGTCACTGTGAAAAATAGTGAGAAGTCCATCGGCTTTCGCGTCTGTAACGACAAAGGGCAGACGATTAAATTTATTTCCCGGTAAGTTTCACTGAGAAATAATCTTAAGATCTTTGGTTTGAGGCTTTGTTAAGCCCGAGGCTTTTTCTTCGTACCCTGATAGCCAATCGCAAAGGACAACGAACGATGACCGCAACAAACGAAACATTAGTTGACGAATCTTTGCTCCTATATAAGATCTTGCGGCGCATCCCTTACGGGCGCTGGATTTCGACAGCCGATATTGCCAACGAGCTTGAGGCTAGTGGCGTTGAGATTACGATGCGGCGATTACAGCGCTTTTTAAAACGTATCAGTTCCGATGAGGAGTTCTGTGTTCTTTGTGATGCGCGCTCAAAGCCCTATGGGTATCGGCGATTTAAAAGAGAATCGGATTTGTCTGAAGTAAGCCTAAAAGCCGAAGAGGCACTTATCCTGCGCCTCGCAGAAGAGCGCTTAAAGTACCTTTTACCGAGTCCTGTGATCGATAGCCTAAGACCGATTTTCGATCGCGCGCGAGAACTGATGAAAGAAGAGGCGGCAAAGGGGGCGTCGGCTGCCTGGCTAAAAAAGGTGGCCGTTGTCCCTGCCACGGTTTCTGTGATGCCGCCAGCGATCTTGCCGCGGATTTTTACGGTCGTAAGCCGTGCGCTTTGGAAGAATACGAAAATTGAAATCGAGTACACAAATAGCGAAGAGGTGAAGGTAAGTGGCGTTGTGTCTCCTTTGGGGATTGTGCAGCAAGAGCAACGCATTTATCTCGTGTGTATCTTCGATGGCTACACAGATATTCGCCATCTCGCCTTACATCGTATTGAGTTCGCAAAAGAAACAGAATTCCCTGCCGAACGCCCCAAGAACTTTTCATTGGACGCCTATGTGAAGTCGCGGCACTTTAACTTTAGTAATGGCGGGAAAGTGTGCCTTTCCTTTACGTCAACAGATAAGTATTTAAAGCAGTACTTAACAGAGACGCCATTTAACCGCACACAAAAAATAACCGATCTAGGTGAAGGCGCCTTCTCCGTAAAGGCAACTCTTGACGATACCACGCTTATTGATGCGTGGATTGCGGCTTGGGGCGCAGAGCGCTTTAAAAAGCTAAAAAAGACTCCCATTGAGTAGCGCAAAAAAGCGCGACCCACTGCTTAAACTCACGAAAGCCCCTTTACTAAAAGGGAAGAATTCTGAGCGCTTTTCATGCGTCACCAATTGACGCTAGCGGCCTTACGTTTCGAGTATCAGAGACTCACAGTTGAGGTATTCGAAATGAAGGGAAAGAATTTTCTTCGTCCTGCATGCGGTGAATCGATTTACGCGATTGATTCTGACGTCGTTACTTTTCAGGAACTCGATTTGCTTTGGAGTTTAAGGCTCTTTGTGAAGGGCGGGGCTTGGCGCATCGCAAGAGATATTGATGTTGGGTCGGCTTTCCCTGGGTTTGCAGAGTTTTCAAAACGAATGGAGCCATTTGCCAATCGGCTCGAAGAAGACGACGAAGATGATTACGACCATCTTGGTGAATTTTTAGATCGCCTTTATAAGAAAAAACTCATTAGCTACGAAGAAGCCAATAGCGTCCCAAGGGAATTCCTTTGCGCACTTCGCGAAGAAGAGAAGCACTTTGGAAAGGGAGAAGCCCTTTTTTCTCCTTTGAAAGAAAACGTCGAGTTGTTTTCGAAAACATTTGCTTTTTCTCAAGTGGAAAAAGCCTTATTTACATTTATTGTTCTGACGCAATGCCGCACGACGTTACTGAATCACTACGTGAGATGGTTTGATTGCTCGCACAACATATCGCTCATTGCTTCGATTTTCTCGTGCGCCACGGAAATCCCCGAGCATGAAATTTATGACTTACTCACCGAGAAGAAGGGAAACCTCTTTCAGGTTCTCGATTTAGATCTCGATGACAACAATTCAGATATTGAGGATTTTTTTCGTTGCAAACGGGGATTGAACTTTTTCTCGATTACAAGCACGAAGCTCGCGAAAAAGGATATCGAGGCGCTTTTCTTTTCTCAAGCGCCAACCTCGGAACTCTCCGTCGATGATTATCAGCATATCCCCGAGATTGGGGAAACGCTTCTTCCCTATTTACGCTATGCCTTAGCTCACGCGAAAGCCGGTGTCAATGTCCTCCTTTACGGGGCGCCAGGAACCGGAAAGACGCAACTGACGCGAGCCCTTGGACAGGTGCTCTCGACCCCTGTTTTTGAAATTGTGAATCACACGGTCAAAGAAGAGAGAAACTCAAGAGAGTCTGTCGATCGCTTACACGCGTGGGAAATCGCCAATTCCTTTGTTGATGAAAAAACTCCAGCGCTTTTTGTTCTCGATGAATCCGAAGACATTTTCCTCGCGGGACTTAATTTTTATAACGGAGCACCGATTCGAGAAAATAAGGCTGAGATCAATCACCTCTTGGAATCAAACATTCACCCAACGCTGTGGCTCACGAATTCGTTGCGCGGGATGGATAGCGCGATGTTGCGGCGCTTTGACCTTGTGATCGAAGTCACACAGCCTACTGTTGAGCAGCGCTTAGCGATTATCGATAAGTGCGTCGGGGAACTTTTGTCTAATGATATGAAAGGGCGCTTAGCGCGCACAGAAAACCTTTCTCCAGGCGTCATTTCTCGGACGGTCTCTGTTTTAAAGGCTCTTGAAAAGCCTACGCAAGAAGAGCGCGATAAGAAGATGCTTACGCTTATCAATTCCGTGCTTGAAGTGCAAAACGCAGGAATTGTGGCGCCTAAATTGGCGCCCGTTGATACGGTTTATGACACAACTTTTGTGCACACAGACGTGGATTTAGCCGGTATTGCTCGCGGAATGAAGGCGCACGCTTCTGCGCGCCTTTGCCTATATGGGCCGCCTGGGACTGGGAAAACTGCCTACGCTCAGTGGTTAGCGAAATACCTAAAAAAGCCTCTTATCCAAAAGAAGTCTTCTGACATTCTTTCGATGTGGGTGGGAGGAACGGAAGCCAATATCGCCAAAGCCTTTGATCAAGCGAAGAGAGAAAACGCCATTCTCTTAATCGATGAAGCTGATAGCTTCTTGCAAGATCGCGCTAAGAGCGTGCGCAGCTGGGAAACCACCCAAGTCAATGAGATGCTTACGCAAATGGAAAGCTTTGAGGGAATCTTCATTGCGACAACGAATTTAGTGGAAACGCTCGATGCGGCAAGCTTACGGCGCTTTGACTTGAAGGCAAAATTCGATTTCTTAAGTGAGGATCAGGCTTTGGCGCTTTATGCGCGTTGGATAAAGGAATTAAATATTGCAGAAGACGCTCAAAGCGAGGAGAGTATTCGCGCTCTTACGATGCTAACTCCTGGGGACTTTGCTTCTGTCGTTCGCCAATCAAAGTTCAATCCGATTTCTTCGGCTGGTGATTTTGCTTGCCGCTTAGTCGCGGAGTGCGAACTCAAAAGCGCCTATTTAGGAAAGAGAAAGGCCATTGGATTTTGTTAAAAGTTACGCTCGACCTTAAAAGGAGGGGCGTGGCTTTCTGCGGCGAGAAGGGAAAGAAAAAGACGATATGGCTCGATTAAAAATTTGTTTTTTCAATGCTGGGTAAACCTCGTCGTGTTTGTAAAATCCTTTGTGAAGTTTTGTTATTTGCGTCATAAAGAATTTAATTGGCTTTCGGTAGAGAACCTCACAGATAATCTTCAGTCAGATATTTTTATGGAGACCTATCCAATGTCAGAACAAGTAGAAGACAAAGTACCAAAATTGTTTTTGGAAGTTGTGCGGTCTTTTTATGGCTGCACTTCTGGCAATATCGATAGCCCCGTGTGGTTGTGCGGATTAGAGTGGGGAGGCGGTCTATCCACAGAAGTTCCTACTGTTTTTGATCGTAGCGACATATATGGTTTTGAGGCTTTGCAGTGCAAGTCTTTGGAGGATTTTATAGGCGCATTTTGGGCACCTCGGAGCAAGTTTTGTCAGAACGCATTAAAGGTTCTTTTGACAATACAAAGCAAAGGTGAGTACTCCAAGGCACAGTATGACAAAAAGTGGGATGAAAAACATCGAACGGTTGGACCAAAGGGTATTGCGTTGGTTTTGAATGCTTTTCCAATTTCATTTAAAAATCGATCAGTTGCGAACGCTGCGTGGCAGAAATACAGAGTCCGTTTGTCAGAGAGAGACACACAAAGTTTCCCCGAGTGGACAGGGCTTAAAACCGTCGATGATTATCGGGATTTTGTCTGCAAGTACCGTAAAGACACATTTATTGCAGAACGTAAAAAACGTTGCCCAAAGCTTATCGTTTGTTTTGGGAAAACAAGCAATGAGCATTTCAGAAAGATTTGGGGGGCAGAAGATAAAGAAGAGGCTATCAAGATTTCAATGGAAGAGGGTGGGAAACCTGACTGTTTTGGTTATGTGTTAGATAACATTAATGAAGATGGCACTAAAAAATATGAGACTGTTTTATTCATTACGCCGTTTATAGCGGGCCGATATGGGTTAAACAGCAATAAAAAAATAAAGAAAGTCTTCTCCGAACTCTACGACAAGATGGAGGAAAGGTTTGGTCCGGATTGGTTAGGCGAATATGCTTGGAGTGAGGTCCCTCCTGAACCATAGAATTTCAAGATTTATGAAAGGACATGCCTGTCGAGGATACGCGTGCCCGATAGCTTCGGTTCCCTTTCGGTCAACGAGTTACGGCTATTGCAGGAATTCCAAGTATCCCGATGGAGGGGCCTGAGCTTTATGGAAAGGTTTTCTTGAATGAGGCCGGTTTGCTTTATCAAAGCGATGCCGCGGAAAGCGCTCAGAGTTTTGGGTACTGAGAAGTTTCGGCGAATCGAGCGGACGGAGGCTGACTGATGGAAGGACAAAAAAATTCCCATCGCCGTAAGAGGG
>CAVEMY010000033.1:0-11083 GCA_963617005.1 Parabacteroides distasonis
GGTTTAGTGCTCTTTACAGAACTGTTTAACTTCATTTAATGTCGGGATACCACTGCGTCCGCCACGTTTGGTGCACTTTAATGCAGCTGTTGCTGCGGCAAAGCGCAAACGCTCATCTATGCTCATATCCGAAAGGCCTAGTGCAAAAGCAAAGGCGCCGTGAAACACGTCTCCGGCTCCTGTTGTATCAACAACGTTGACTTTGAAGCTTTGAGCGTTTTGAATTTTATTCCCATTCACGTAGGAATACCCCGCGTCTCCCAATGTGACATATACGGATCCCTCTGTTTTTGTTGCAGCATAGGTAAGAGCTTCTTCGACATTCGTTTTTCCAGCGAATTTCTCAAGACCGGGCTTAGAGAAAATGGCGTGACTCGCAAGAGCAATCAAATCATCGATTGGCTGTGGCGTGATATCGGCATCTAATACGGTCGGGACACCTGCGGCTTTGGCTAGTTTAAAAGCAGTTAATGCGCCTTCAGGCCAACGGACATCGGCTAAAACAACGTCATACTGGCTAAAGTCGATTTTCTCCAAAGAAGAGGCATCAGGCACTAGGCTCGGGGAGGGGAAACTTACGATGATGCGGCTACCTTTGGCATCAACAAGGATCGATGCTTGTGTCGAGGTCGCCCCCTTAACAACAATCATGTGTTCGGTGTTAACGTGCTCGCTCGCGAGTTCAGCGACAATGCCCTTACCTGTGGAGTCGTCTCCGACGCGGGCGATCATATCGACTGTAGCGCCAAGGCGCGCACAGCACACAGCGGCTGTGGCCGCTGGGCCCCCGCCTTGCTCTTTTAAGTCTTGAGCAAAGAACTTACCTTCGGCTTGAGGTAGTGCCGCTAAGGTAAAAATTCGATCTTGCACACTGATACCAACACAGCAAATCTTCATGAAACTCTCCTTAATAGACCACATTGTGAATCATTTCGCTCGTTTTTCGGGACGATTTCTTACAAAGTTGGTTAAAAATTTAGAAAAATGGTCGATAACGCTCACATTTTAGAACAAAACGCTCAAAACGCCATCTCAAATTAAGCGTTTTCGATTGAAATTTTGCCATTGTGATAATTTTTGAGCGAATGAAATCGATGTATATTTGCAATTTCTCAGAGGAGTTTCCTTTAAAACAAAGGTGTTAGTTTAATTCTTGATTGAAATCAAGAAATGTGCGTCTTTGTCGTAAAACGCTCAAAAGTGCTCTAAACTACGCTCAAACAAACTTAGAAGGAGAGTTTCATGAGCGAAGTTGCTTTTATCGGTTTGGGACAGATGGGTTCTCCCATGTCCACAAACATCCTAAAAAAAGGCCATCAGGTCACGGTCTATGACATTAATCCTGAGGCAGTTGCCAAATTAACAGCACTTGGCGCGAAAAGCGGAAAGACGCCAGCGGAAGCGGCTAAGGGAGCTGACTTCATT
Organism: Parabacteroides distasonis; assembly: GCA_963617005.1. Lineage (GTDB taxonomy): Bacteria > Pseudomonadota > Gammaproteobacteria > Burkholderiales > Burkholderiaceae_F > Duodenibacillus. Next base: position 1,426 of record CAVEMY010000033.1, read on the forward strand.
ATCACGATGCTTCCCAATGGGAAACTCGTCGAAGATGTTGCTTTCGGAAAAGACGGTTTCGTCGCTGTGATGAAAGAAGGTGCTCTTCACATCGATATGTCGACCATTTCCCCGTTTGAAAATGACGCGATTCGCGCGAAGATTGAGAAGGCTGGTCACGAGATGATGGAGTGCCCTGTGGGTCGCACATCGGCCGATGCAATCACGGGAACATTGCTTCTTTTAGCTGGTGGCAAACCCGAGCAAATCGCCAAAGCTCGCGACGTTTTGATGTGCATGGGTAATGAAATGATCGATGCCGGAGGCCCTGGGATGGGCATTCGTTTGAAGATTGTCAACAACTTTATGAGTATCGCGTTAAATGCTCTGTCAGCCGAAGCCGCCGTTCTTTGCGAATCGATGGGGTTGTCGCTCAATACCGCCATCGAAATGATGAAAGGAACGCCTGCGATTCGCAGCCACTTTACGACAACCTGGCAAGCGAAAGTGCTTAAGGGCGATTTAAGTCCCGCGTTTATGGTCGACCTCGCTCATAAGGATTTAGGCATTGCGCTTGATATCGGGAACAAACTGCACGTGCCGATGGTCATGGGAGCAGCCTGCCGCGAAATTTACAACCAGACCTCCGCTTTCGGATACGGACGCAAGGACTGGACATCTGTTTTAACCCATTTACGCCAAATGCAAAAAGGCAATCGGAATTCTTAAGGAGAATTAGAGTGAGTTCAGTAACTTATACCGTTCGCGATTTGGCTCGTCCCTCTGGTGGACTTGCCATGCTCGCTGTCGATCAGCGCGAAGCGATGCGCTTGATGTTTGAAGCCGCCACAGGCGTCAAACCCATTAGCGACAAAACGATTACAGATTTCAAAGTCACAGCCGCGCGCATCTTGTCCCCTTATGCGTCGGCTGTGCTTTGCGATAAGCAGTTTTGCCTCGATGAAATCGTCAAGACAAAGGCCATTGCCCCGTCTTCTAGCCTGATCGTATCAGGTGACGAGTTCATTCCTGGCAACGGGATTCCCGTTGACGATGTGGCAATTGATAAGGCAGTTGATGCTCAGGCCGTGCGCGAGATGGGCGGTAAGGCCTTAAAGCTTTTGGTGCTTTACCGCACCGATGAGAGTTCGGAAGCGCGTCTTGCGATGGTCGCTGAATTCGTGAAAAAGTGCCGTTCGGCGGGCCTTGTGAGCATCATCGAACCCGTGGTTCGCCCTCCAAGACACAGTGCCGCCTTTGATAAGGAAGCGTGCATTTTGGCTGCCGCCAAAGAACTTGGTGAAACCGAGGCCGATATCTATAAAGTTGAAATGCCCTATGGCGGACGTGGCGAATATCAAAAACTTGTGGAAGCCACAGCAAAGCTCAATGACTTAATCAAGATGCCTTGGGTCATTTTGAGTTCTGGCGTTGATGCCAATCTCTTCCCGCGCGCCGTGCGCGCTGCGATGCAATCGGGCGCTTCGGGCTTTTTAGCCGGTCGCGCCGTTTGGGCCAATGTGGTTGGTTTGCCAGACACAGAGTTAATGCTCCAGGACTTAGCCGTTCCACGCTTAAAGAGATTAGGCGAAATCGTCGATGAGATGATGGCTCGCCGATAAAGGTAAGGATGGGCTAGGGTGCTTTAAGGAGAAAAGCCCCTAGCGAAAGAAAAACAGTACGTAGTCAAGAAAGAGTGAAGGATTCAAAGATGAAAGAAAAACATGTTTTGTTTGACGCCGTCGATCACGTGATTTTCGAAGAAGTTGAAGTCGAACGCCCCGAAGTGAAGGCTAACGAAGTGCGTATCGAAACCCAGTACTATGGTATTTGCGGTTCGGATATCCACGTTTTGCACGGCAAACACCCCTTTGCACAACCCCCTGTTGTGCCAGGCCACGAGATTGCCGCTGTTGTAACCGAAGTTGGTTCTGACGTGACAAACGTGAAAGTGGGCGATCACGTCACAATCGATCCGATTATGGCTTGCATGCACTGCAAGGCTTGCTTACAGGGTCGCTTTAACCTTTGTGAGCCGCCGCATGTCGCAGGGTTCCGCGCCCCAGGGATGGCTCGTTCGAGTTCTGTGATCCCGGCTCGCAACTGCCACGTTGCTTCCCCCGACCTTCCCATGGACATTTTGGTTTTCGCTGAGCCCGCTGCGTGCGCGCACCACTGCGTACACCGTATGCCTGAGCACTGCTTAGAAGATGTGCTCGTGATTGGCGCAGGAACCATTGGTCTTTCGATTATCCAGGCTTTAAAGATCATTGGAGCTAAGCACATCACCGCTGTGGAACCCAACGCGGGTAAGCGCGTGATTGCTGAGAAGTTGGGTGCTGATGAGGTCTTTGATGTGGGTCAGTTGCCGACAAACCGTATGTTCGATGGTGTGATTGATGTCGTTGCTGCGCAAGCAACCATTACGCAGTCTCTGACACAAGTGCGTGCTGGCGGCACCGTGATTTGTATGGGTGTTCCTTCTGGCCCAAGAGAAGTTCCGCTTCCGAGCATGAATCGCTTTGAGCGTGATCTTTTGAGTTCTGGCATGTACGTTCCTGCCGATATCGATGGCGCCGTAAAGTGGCTCGAGAAGGGACTCTTTGATACCTCCGATTTGATTACGAGTGTCTTCCCCGTAGAAGAGGCTACGCAAGCTTTCATCAAAGCGCAGGATCCGAATTCAATTAAAACAATTATTAAGTTCTAAGGAGAAATCATGGCTCAGAGTACGACTCTAACCATTAGCAACAACCAAGATGTTGTTAATGTCATCAATGACTACGCGAAAAGCAAAGTCTCGTTGTTTATCACGCTTGTAGCCTTAGGTGGCATCATGATTGATGCCTACCAGGCTGCGATGGTCGGTTTTGGTAATAAATACATTGCCGCGCAATTTGGTATTTCGCAGGGCTTGGCTGCGACGGTGAACGCCTCTGTTTTGATTGCCGCTCTCGTCGGTGGCCTGATTGCGAACTGGGTCATTAACCGCTACGGACAAAAGAAAGCCTTCATTATTGGCTTGGGTCTTTGCACTTTGGGCGCGGCGGCAGTTGCTTTTGCTGGGAGCATTTGGGAAGTTCTTGTCTGGCGTGTTGTTATGGGTGTTGGCCTTGGCATTGACTTCCCACTTGCCACCAACGCTGTAGCGGAATTACAGGGCGCGAAGCAAAAGAAATCGAGCACCTCTGTGAATCTCTGGCAGATGGCGTGGTACGTCTCAACGACAATCGTTTTTGCTGTGCTGCTGCCGATGAACTTGGCCGGCGTCGACGATCCCCTCTTGTGGCGCTACGGCATCTTCATTGGCGCAGTATTTGCTTTCATCATCATGGTGCTTCGCTACACGTTGCTCGGTGAATCAGCGACTTGGGCCGCGAGAACAGGAAAACTTGAACTCGCTAAAGAGATTCTGAAAAACCGCTATGGCATCGATGTTGAAGTGAAAGCCAATCCGAACGCCAAAGAAAACGCCGCTGGCATTCGCGTCAATAACTTCACAGCCTACAAATTGATGTTTAGTAAGAAGTACTACAAGCGCTCGATTTTGGGTTGCGTTGTCGCGACGATGCAAGCCTGGCAGTACAACGCTGTGGGTGTGTATCTTCCTTTAACTTTGGGTGGCATTTTAGGTAACCAGTTAACAGCGGCCTTGGGCGGCAGCATGATTGTGAACGTTCTCTTTGGTGTCACGGGTGGCGCTATCGGATCGATCCTTGTGGCGAAATTTGGTTCTCGTCGCCTAAGTATGTTTGGCTTTGCGATGGTAACGATCCTTCTTTTGTTACTCGGAACATCCGCCGCTGAGAATCCCTACCTCGCGATTTTGATGTTGGGTGGAATCATCTTCTTCCATTCCTCTGGTCCTGGTGGACTTGGTATGACGATTGCGACGATGTCGTATCCGCCTTGCATCCGTCCGGCTGGTATTGGTTTTGCTCGCGCGATTATGCGTTCGGGTGCTATCGCGGGTCTTATCCTCTGGCCCATTCTTTGGGGCACGATGAGAACAGATGCGTTCTTCCTCTTAGCTCTCGTCCCGTTTGTCGGTTGGCTTACCTGCGTCTTAATTAAGTGGGAACCCGTCGGATACAACGTTGATGCGGAAGACGAAGAGTGCTTAGAGAAGATTAAGGAGCTTTCTTAGTGTGTAGATAGTCTCTTGACATACTCCCTGCAGGCGGCTGAGCGCCCTGCAGGGAGTCACAAGCAAACAAAGGAGCTCACTTATGACAACAGATAAACATGATGGTTTGCAAGGACGCGCGATGACGCGCGTGGTGGCAGCAAGTTTTGTTGGCGCCATGCTCGAGTGGTATGACTTCTTTCTTTTTGGAACAGCGTCCGCTCTGATTTTTGCCCCTCTCTTTTTCCCGCAGTATGACGCTTTAACGGGAACGATTGCCTCGTTTGCCACATTCGGCGTTGGCTTTTTCATGCGCCCGATTGGCGGCATTATTTTTGGTCACTTTGGCGATATTGTTGGGCGCCGTGTGACACTTATCTGGACACTCTTAATCGTTGGTCTTTCGACATTCGTGATTGGCTTATTACCAACGTACGAACAAGGTGGCTTAGTTGCTCCCATCCTCTTGGTGATTTGCCGCTTGGTCCAGGGCTTTGGTTTGGGCGGTGAATACGGTGGCGCTGCCTTACTTACGATTGAGTCTGCCCCGATGGCAAAACGCGGGTTCTTTGGATCGATTCCGCAGAGCGCTGCTTCCGTTGGCATCATGACCGCGACTGGCGTTCTCGCTCTTTGCAACTCCGTGATGGATCAAGAAACCTTTATGAGTTTTGGATGGCGTATTCCGTTCTTGATCTCAGCAGTCTTTTTGATTGCGGGTATGTACATTCGCTTAAAGACCGAAGAGCCCGCTGAGTTTGTGAAGGCGAAAAAAGAACAAACCAAAAAAGAAATTCCCATTATCGAAGTCTTCAAGCAGCATCCGAAGAACATTTTCCTGGCTATCGGTGCACGCTTAGCTGAAACCGTTTCCTCGAACATTATTAATGCCTTCGGTATGGCCTACATCACAACAACCCTAATGCTCGATAAGAGTGTGCCGCTTGTTGGCATGATGGTCGCTTCCGCCATCGGCATCTTTATGTGCCCGATTTATGGCTGGTTATCAGACAAGATTGGCCAGAGAAAGATTTATATCTTTGGCGCTGGGTTCTGTGTGCTCTTTGCCTATCCGTTCTTCATGCTCTTGAATACCGAAAATATGGCCGTGATTGTCTTTGCGTTAATCATCGCCTACAACCTCGGGCCCACATCGATGTTTGCTGTGCAGCCGACGATGTTTTCGAAGATGTTCGGCGCGCGTGTTCGCTACACGGGACTCTCGTTTGCCTACCAGTTCTCGGCGATTTTGGGTGGCTTAACTCCCCTTATTAGCTCGACGCTATTTTCGTGGGGAGATCAAAAGTACTACCTCGTTGCCGGTTACTTAGCGCTTATTGGATTGATTGCGGTGCTCTCTGTGATCGCGATTAAGCCGCAGACAAAAATCTAGGAGTTAGCCATGTCATTTGAAACTGAAAAAATTCAGGGCCTCTCAAAAGCCTTTGATGCAGCTTGGCCTGGTCCCGAAGGAGAAATCGTGACGATTTCTTCTGAGGCACTGCGCGTTTCTGTCTGCCCCACAGATGGCGCTCGTATCGTAAGCCTCAAGCACTATGGCGTGGAACTGTTGCGCCAATATGAACCGGGTCGCAAGGCGTTCCAATATGGGTGCTTTCCGATGATTCCGTGGGTTGGCCGTATGCGTGACGGAAAGGTCGTCTTCGATGGTAAAGAACACTTCCTTTATCAAAATAAAGGCGCCAATGCGATGCACGGGATGGCTCATTTTGATGATTGGGGATGCGTCGTTTGCGGCAGAAAAATTGTTCTTACCAATAACGTGCGTCGCCCGTGGCCGTGGCCTTGCAAAGTGACCTACACAATTGAGATCGTCGGTAACGAACTTAATTTAAGTTTGGAATTGGAATCCACTGACGGAAAAGTCTTTCCAGTCGATGCGGGTTGGCATCCGTGGTTTTTAAAGGATCCAGATAAAACGGGATCTCCTCAATTGAAATTAAATTTCAAAGCAGACTATATGAATGAAACAGGTTCTGATGAATTGCCTACGGGTAAGCACCTTGAACCCACAGCGGGCCCATGGGACGATTGCTTTACTTTCCTAAAGAGTAACGCAGCAGCCGAACTCGTTTACCCAGGACGCCGTCGCATCGCCGTTTCGTCAAACTGCCCTGCGCTCGTTGTCTTTGATAAGCAGCCCGATGCTACGTGCGTCAATCCGATGAGTGGTATTCCTAATGGCGTAAACACGGATCCCCACGTGATTACACCGTTTATGAAACTTGTGGCAAAGACAAAACTTACTTTCACTGAAGAGTAAGACCGAAAGAATTTTTCCGGTGATTAGCAGTCCAAATTTCTGGGATAAAACCCAAGGGATTTGGACTGCTGATTTTTTTGCAACAGCCGAATTTTTAGGGGCTCAGGCGCCGATAGTTTTGCTAGGAACTGGTTGTATTAAAGAGCGAAGATTGCAGAGCTTAATTGTCCTCTACAACGGCCTTTTCTTCGGGTCAATCTCTCCTCATAAAACAGCCTTTGTCAAGGCCTGATTTTCAATCGAAAATAACCTGCCCTAAGAAGACTTTTTCCTTTAGAAAACAAAGCGTTTTTGGTAAAATCCTCTTGTTGAAGAGGAAGGATCTTCAACCGTGAAAAGGCACTCATAAAGGGGGATTTTATGGCTAAAGAAAAGACCGAGGCGCAGCGTCAAAGTTACGTGAAGAAAGTCATGATTGATAGCGAAAATTCAGCACGCAGTGTGGAGATGGAAATAAAACATCTTCCGCTATCGAAAGAAGCGTTTGTTACCGAGTTAAAGGATGAATTTGCGAAGCTCATAGGGCTTGAAAACGAATATATCAAGGTAGATGTCAACAAAGAAGGGAAGTGGGCATTTTCCCTTTCTGTATTCCAATGGGAATACGTGACAGGTGAAGGCTATCGAATCGAATACGCTGTGCCGGGGGACTATTACGAAGATACTGGGTGCGCAACGTTTTATTGGAATTTCCACGAGGATCTCGATGGCGTGATTGAGATTTTCTACAAGGTGCTTTGCGAAGAAGAAGACCCGTTGATGATAGGCATTTGGGAAAAAGACACAGACGAAGCCGACGAAGAAGACGTGGAGGATGAACTCTCTGACTATGAGAATGAATATGAGGAAAAGTTTGGCGAAGAATTTGACGAATCGATTTTTGACAACGATATGTTAAGAAGAATCGATGCAATTGTTTTGTGCTTGGATAAAGGGAAAACCTTCCGCGATAAAGAGATTGTCGAGTATATAAAAGCCGAAAACGAGAGTTACGAAAAAGCAAGAGCTGACTATGAGAGGGAAAGAGCTGAATCGAAGGCAAAAGTTAAAGCCTTGTTAGAAGCCTAAAACAGCCCGAGCCAATGTAGACCAAACGCCATCGAAAAGGCAGTGATTAAATTCTTAGAAGGAGGGAAATCATGATTGCAGAGAGCAAATACAAAGCGAGCAAAGAGTATTACTGGGAAACTTTACTTTAGTGGTGATTACATGCAATACATTATTTTAGATGGCGATGCCGACACTTACAGCGATGATCTTGACGAATTAGAAGAGCAAGGGATAATCGAATTTGTTCCCGAGGAATTGCCCGAAGATACAGACGATTCGCAGGTAAACGACATTTTCGCTCTAGTGAACAAGGATACAAAAGAGTGGTTAAAGAAGAAAGACCACGTTAGAGTTATTGACTAAGGAGCGGCTTCAGTTTCTAGGCTTGGCTTTACTAGAAGAGCAAGCCCGTAAGAATTTTTTCTGGTAATCAGCAGCTCAAACTTAACGAGTAAAATCGTCAGGTTTGGGTTGCTAATTTTTTTCATCTTGCAGAAATCGGCTTGTGATTTCATCGTAAAAGGTCCCTGTATTCGAGTGTGGCAAAATAAAAAAAAGAGAGGTTACTCGTTAAAAATTGGACAAGGACTATGGCAACAACACCTGAATTTAAATACGCTCCCGTTTTTCAAATTGGGAAAGATGACACTGAGTATGAGTTACTCACCAAAGACTTCGTAAGCACCGTTTCTTTTGAAGGAAAAAGCTATTTAAAGATTGCGCCAGACGCCATCAGATTCTTAATTCACGCGGCGTTTCACAACGGTAGTTTCATGCTTCGTCGCTCGCATAACGAGTGTCTTGCGAAAATCCTTAAAGATCCTGAGAGTTCAGAAAACGATAAGTACGTCGCGTTAACGATGTTACGCAACGCCGAGATTGCCGCCAAAGGCATTCTTCCGATTTGCCAAGACACAGGAACTGGCATTGTTTACGCCAAACGTGGCCATCAAGTCATCACAGAAAGTTGCGAAGAAGAAGAGATTACGAAAGGAATCTTTCAGACCTACACTGAAGACGCCTTGCGTTACTCACAGAACGCACCACTTACGATGTATGAAGAGGTCAATACGCGATGCAATCTTCCTGCGCAAATCGATATCGAGGCAGTTGAAGGGAACGAATACAAATTTCTTTGCTTAGTTAAGGGCGGCGGTTCTGGTAACAAGACATTCCTTTACCAGAAGACGAAAGCAATCTTAAAACCCGATGCGTTAATTCCATTCTTAGTTAACGAAATAAAAGCGATTGGAACGGCGGCTTGTCCACCGTATCACATCGCGGTTGTTATCGGAGGAACGTCAGCAGAGAAAACGATGCACACGGTAAAACTTGCCACCGCTAAGTTTTACGACAATCTCCCGACAACGGGAGACGAAACTGGGCGAGCATTCCGCGATTTGGAACTAGAAAAGGTTCTTTATGAGGCGGCCAATAACATCGGTATTGGCGCACAGTTTGGTGGCAAGTACTTTGCGCACGACGTGCGTGTTATTCGCCTGTCGCGCCACGGGGGTTCTTGCCCGATTGGACTTGGCGTGACTTGTGCGGCAGACCGCAATGTGAAATGCAAAATTAACGCAGATGGCCTTTGGATTGAAAAGCTCGATTCCAATCCAGGTAGTCTTATCCCAGAGGAATTCCGCCAAGAAGGCGAGGGAAAGACTGTGAAGATTGACCTCACAAAATCGATAGCCGAAATCTGTGCAGAACTCACAAAGTACCCGGTTTCCACACGTGTTTCTTTAACGGGAACAATTATTGTGGCGCGAGATATTGCGCACGCTCGTCTTAAAGAGCGTTTGGATCGAGGCGAGGGGCTTCCCGAGTACGTCAAAAAGCACCCAATTCTTTACGCAGGACCCGCAAAGACTCCAGAGAGCTTTCCCTGCGGCTCGATGGGACCAACGTCTTCGGTTCGTATGGATCCATATGTCGAATCTTTTATGCAGGCTGGTGGCTCTTTACTCATGATTGGCAAAGGAGACCGCACAGAGGCGGTGACTGCAGCATGCAAAAAATACGGAGGCTTTTACTTGGGGACAATTGGCGGCGTAGCGGCGGCTCTTTCTGCTTCCCACATCAAAAAGATTGAATGTATCGAATACCCGGATCTTGGGATGGAAGCGATTTACAAGGCTGAAGTCGAGGACTTCCCGGCCTTTATCCTCACAGACGATAAGGGTAACGACTTCTTTAAAAAACTTAAGCCCCGTTGC
>CAVEMY010000033.1:11352-15220 GCA_963617005.1 Parabacteroides distasonis
ATTGAAATTAAAGAAAACAAATTAAGACAAAATGCCTAGACTTTGACAAACCACAAGACAAAAGAAGGAATAACGGGCTCTGAAAGTCAATCTTTACCAAAATGCTCGCAGAGAAACACACCGAAGGACAGCTATAGGTGAGTTAGAAGTGCAGAGATTCGGTGAGTTTTCTGTTTCACAAACAAAGATCACAACACAAGGAGTCTTTTATGCCTTCTACAGCAATTGACAGCCAAATCCATGGTTGCATGTTTTCCACCGACGAAATGCGCAAGATTTTTAGCGATGAATCTTGGGCGCAAAAGTGGCTTGACACGGAAGCCGCATTAGCCAAAGCGCAAGCTGAACTTGGCGTGATTCCGCAAGAAAAAGCCGACATCATCAACAAGTACGCCAAAGCAGAACTCTTAGATATCCCCTCCATCGGCGAGTTCTACAAGTCCTCGATCACAATCGTTCCTCTTTTGAAAGCCTTCAAGGCAGTGTTACCCGATAACGCTGGTGAATTCGTGCACTGGGGTGCCACAAGCCAGGACATCGTTGATACGGGTATTGTGCTTTTGCAGCGTGATGCCTACGACGTTATCTTGCGCGATATGAAGTTGTGCCTTGAGTACTGCTTAGATCTCGCAAAGAAGTATCGCAACACCGTTATGGCTGGACGCACACACGTTGTGCATGCGATTCCGATTACCTTTGGCTACAAGGCTGCTGTTTGGGCAGACGAACTCGGTCGCGATATCGAACGCCTTGAAGAAATGCGTCATCGCGTCTTCGTGGGTGAGATGGCTGGCGCCGTCGGCACCTTAGCCTCGCAGCCCGAAAAAGGCCTTGCAACACAAAAGCGCATGTTCGAAATCTTGGGTCTTGAAGTTCCGACAATCGCCTGGCACGTTGCGCGTGACAACCAAGCGGAGTTTACGAACGCTCTTGCGCTTTGCGCAGGCACCTTGGGCCGTATCAATCACGAAATCCTGACATTGCAGCGCACAGAAATTCTTGAACTCGAAGAGCCGTTCTTCATGGGTAAGGTGGGATCTTCGACAATGCCTCATAAGCGTAATCCTGCTGTTCTTGAAAACGTTCTCGCACTGTGCCGCAACGTTCGTAGCATCGCCCCCTCTATCGTTGAATCGATGGTAAGCGAAAACGAACGCGATTGGGGCTGCTTCTTATCGGAATGGGAAGCCATTCCTCGCGCCTGCCATATGCTCGGATGCGCTCTTGAAAAGAGTAAGCACATCTTGAAGAACCTCATTGTTTACCCGAAACATATGGAACGTAACCTCTTTGCCCAGAAGGGTCTCATGATGAGTGAATGCGTGATGATGCACTTGGCGCGTAAGTTAGGCCGTATGACAGCGCACGGCATCGTCTACAAGTCCTGCATGAAGGCCTATGAAGCAGAAGTGCCATTGAAAGATGTTTTAATGCAAACGCCAGAAGTCACCGCTGCCTTCACGGAAGAAGAAGTTGACCATATGCTCAATCCGCATAGCTACATTGGTCTAGCTCCTGAATTCGTCGATCGCGTCGTTGCGAAGTACAGCAAGTAGTTCGCCCTACAGCAGGAGAGCAAATCGCAATTTGCTCTCCTGAAACTACAAAAAGAATGGAGGAGAAATATGAATAAGGGAAAACTAATTCGTTGGGCAGTGCCTGCTGGGTTGCTTCTTATTTTGTGGCTTATGCCAACGCCAGAAGGCCTGACCGATAAAGCCTGGCATATGTTTGCGATTTTCGCGGCAACAATCGCTGGCATTCTTGCTGCTCCTGTCGCATCTGGCGCCTTGATGTTTATTGCCTTGGCGCTCACATACTTTACAAACACCTTAGGGTTAGGAGACGTCTTAAAGGGCTTTGGGTCGGGCACTGTGTGGATGATTTTCTCGGCCTATGTCTTAAGTTTAGGTTTCGTGCAATCCGGGTTAGGGCGCCGCATCGCTTATAAGATGCTGAGTCTTTTTGGCGGATCTTCATTGGGTGTTGCCTACGCCTTAGGTACGGCTGACTTAATCATGGCTCCTGCGATGCCATCGGTGACCGCGCGTTCTGGCGGCATCATTTTGCCGGTTGCAAAATCCATTAACCAGGTTCTTGGTAGCCAGCCAGGCCCCACGGGTAAGAAAATCGGCGATTTTCTTATCATGACGTGCTTCCAATTTACGCCGATCACAGGTGCCTTCTTCATGACAGGTATGGCGGCGAACCCACTTTGCGCGCAGTTAGCTAAAGATGGTCTTGGTGTGGAATTAACGTGGGCCTCGTGGTTTTTAGCCGCTTTGGTTCCTGCGGCGATCTGCTTTGTTTTAATGCCGCTTCTTACCTATAAGTTCATGAACCCAGACCTAAAGAAGACGCCAGAAGCCAAAGTCATGGGTGCCAAAGAATATGCCGCTATGGGACCGATGAGCCGTCAGGAAGTTTTGGTGGCGATTGGCTTTGTGCTTGCGTTAACGGGTTGGGGTACGTGCTTGATCACGGGTTACAACGCTAACGCTATCGGTTTAGGTCTTGTTGCCTTCCTATTTGTGACGGGTTCTGTTCAATGGAAAGACGTTTTAAACGATAAAGCAGCTTGGGATACGGTCGTTTGGTTCGGTGCGATTATTTCTCTCGCGACGGGTTTAACAAAGCTCGGGTTTGTGAAATGGATGTCTGCGGGCTTTGCTGGTTCTTTGGGTGGCCTTGATTGGATGACAACATTCATCATTCTCGGCTTTGCTTACATCTATCTACACTATGTCTTTGCCACTGCCTCGGGTCACGTTGCAGCGATGTACGTTCCTTTCGCCTCCGTTGCTATCGCAGCGGGTGCTCCGGCTCCGATGGTTGCCATTTGCTTTGCTATCTTCTCCAATTTCATGTGGGGTATCACAGAGTACGCTGGCGGCCCAGGCCCGATCTACTTTGGCCAAGGTTACTTTGAACGTCCACGCTTTTATAAGATTAACTTCTTTATCGTTTCCTTCTGCGTATTGGTGGTATTCTCCACAGGTATGCTGTGGTGGAAAGCGATTGGACTTTACTAAGACGACGCTAAATTAATTTAGCAAAGGACGCGTCCGAAGCTCTTTACTAGGGCCTCGGGCGTTCTTTTTTTGGGAGCTATTTTCTTATGGCAACCGAACACCTAAACGAGAGACTAGCCAAGCGCCTCATGCGGCGCATTAAAAGCGGGCAGTACGCTGTTGGTGACGTACTTCCTACGGAACCGGATTTGGCTCGAGCCGAAGGCGTATCACGAACGACAGTTCGCGCTGCATTAGCCATCCTAGAAAGCGCTGGGTTAATTCGTAGGACGCCTCACGTTGGAACGCGTGTCATCAGTAAAGGTAAGGCTCATAGTTTTGATCGGAGCCTAAGCACCATGGCCGATCTCGATCGGCTCGCAAGCAAGAATCCCCGAGAGATCTTAAATGTCCAAGAATGTGTCGTAAGCCGAGAGCTCTCAGAGAAAATCCAGTGTCCTCCTGGGGAAACCTACATTCGGTTTTCTATGATTCGTAAAGGCGAAACGCCTGACGATCCCCCGATTGCGTGGACCACCGAATACATCAATCGCGACTGGCAAGACGTGATTTCTGCAGCGCAAAAGAATCCTGATCTTTTGATGATTGACGTAATCGCCGACGTTAAAGGAATTCGCTGCACAGAGGTGCGGCAAACAGTTGAAGCAACGACACTCACAAAAGAAGCGGCCCGTAATCTCAAAAGTGAAGCGGGAGAACCGTGCTTGAGGATTTTCCGACGCTATATGAACGACAGAGGAAAGACCGTTTTGGTAACGGTCTCGTATCACCCAGCCGATCGCTATGCTTTTAACTTAAACGTTCGGCTTGGTAAGCACAGCGAAAGAGAAATCTAA
>CAVEMY010000034.1:0-9661 GCA_963617005.1 Parabacteroides distasonis
TCTGGCGCATTTCATTGGCAGGAAGATTTGGGTTGACATTCACGCTTGCGGCAAGTGCGTTAAAAGAGCCGCAAAGCAATCCGGAACTTACAAGACAAGCTACAAAACGACGGTCTAAGCCAATCACAAAAGGTGCCTTTCCACAATAAAAGCGCAAACTCGAAATAAGCGCCAAAAGACGCACTGTCCTCTTCCCTTTGCGCTATGGGAAGAACTACCCCTAATATGACCATTATAGATGCGTAAAACCCTTAGAAAAAAGGCGATTTACAAATTTTTCGCGTCTTCTCTGCCTGCCGTTGTTTCTCGTCAAAAGAAAGTTCGAAATTTAAGCACAAATCAAATGCTTTCACCTAGGAAAACACCACGAGAAAGACTTTCTGGAAACCACCCGAAAATTCGATGTGGTTTCCAGTGTCTTACCTTCGAATCAAAAGACGCTCAACCCTTCAATTTCTGGGCTTTCAAGAGAGGCTGTCCAGTTATCCTCAATGACATCGTCTTCTCGCGTAAAGGGCTTAGTGAGTTTTGCCGTGGCAAAGTGATAATCGGCCCTGACCACATCTGTCGCGCGAGCCACGTAGGTGTACCCCAACTTGCGCCAATCCATCATCGGGAACCAGTCGTACTCATTTGCCCTTTCCTGAGTCATCGTATTGATCGATTTCGTGAGGTACGAAACCTTACGCATCATATAACTCGATGAGCCTTGCGTATTGGCTAATTGCGTCACTGTGCCAGAACTCCCTATCATCAGATGCATGAATGCGTCTGAAACAAGCCCTGAGGTAATGTTGCCATTGCCGTTATAGATAAAGCCGTTACTTGTAGCCTCACCCTTACCGATAGTAATCGTCCCCTCTGTCTCTAGTGAAGTTCGATACACACTCACAGATCCATCCAAGGCATTGAGGTTTCCGACCTTAATTGAGCCATTTTCTGTCATCAAGCCGATTTCTGCAGACACAATTTCATCAATTTCGATCGATGTTGTTCCTGCAACGTCACTATTGAAATTCGTGCTGACATAAACGCCATCATCGGAGACCAAATACTCCGTCTCAAAGCTCTTAGCACGAATAGAAACTTGCCCGGATGAGGCGACTCCTTCTGTGAGAGTTAACGAAGAGTTAAACGCATCGAGCCAGACATCGCCATAGACAAAGTGGCCACGGTCATTATTAATGTTCACCGTTGTATCAACAGCTGTATTAAGCCTCACGCTACCGTAGTTATTATTGAGCGTAACCTCTGGCACTTTGTTACCAGAACTAGATTCCAAATAGATGGAATCATCGGCCGTGGCAGTCAAAGTTGATGCCGTAATGACAGAATTTCCCGATTGAACAATGTCATCATCAGCGTCAAGATAAACAGCACCATCTTGAGCCGTAAGTTTCGCATTGTCAGCCAAGAGAATGTCTCCGGTCTCAGCCGTCAAGAAAATCTCAGGCGACGTAATCTGAACTGATCCTGAAAGTTCAACATCTTCAAATTCTGAGGTAAGAGAAACCTTGGGAGCCGTGAATGATGTCGCGCCAGAAAGAGAAACATCTTTATTGGCTGTGACCTCAATCTCAACTGGGGACGTCAACGTGGCATCTTTCGCGTAAACATTCCCAAAATCTGATTCGAGAACGAGTTTCTCGCTTGTGCTATTTGCGGTCAACGTCGTTTCACTCACATCGATACCACTGCCAGCGCTAAGCGTGAACTTACCTGAGCTTGTGAAATTCGCCTTACGCGCAAACAAGTCACCAGCTGACGAATTCAAGTCAATACTCGAAGCCATAAGAGTCGTGCCATCGGCGTAAATTGACTCGTTACTTTCAAAGAGAATCATGCCCGTGGCACCATCAGGTATTGTTGCCCGAAGCAATCTAGCGCGTGAAGTAACCGTCTCTTCACCAAGGTAGGCTTTACGGCCACGGAAATCAATGTCGCGACCTGCCTCAATAATGAGGTTTTTCGCACGGATTAAATAAGCCTCATCTTCTGAACTTGTCGCAAATCCGACGTCTCCCTTAGTCGAAACAAGGTGAATTGTTCCATTCATCCCGGAGAGTTTTGCGTCTTTTAATTGAACTTCGTTTTGCGCGTTAACCGTCAAGGCTGTTCGCGCATTCAAAGTAAGACCTGTTGCCTTCACATAGCCTTCAGTTGAAGTAAGCGTTACATCCGTATTCGATGTCAAATTCGCCTCTTCAAGATTCATACCGCGATTAGCTTCAACTCTAAGGGCATCAGGGCTTTCTACCGTAACCGATTTCGCACTGATGATGTCTCTTGCTGTGAGATTAACAGCGCTCGTTTCCGACTTTAATATCGCGCTTTGCGCTTCAATTCGCCCGCCTGCGGAAGCTAGGATGAGCTGATTCTGACTTGTTAACGTGCCACTATTGACAAGGACTCCTCGCTCACCTTCAAGGCTAAGAGTCGTTTGGCTCTTAAGTGCATAATCGGCCTCAATGCTCCCGGCTGCCTTCACAAGGAGCGCCGCATTTGTCGCGACATCTCGAGACTTCAAATTCACGTTAGAACCCGATTGCACTGTCAACTGATTCACGTGAATCTCTTGCGTTGAACTTGAAGAAAGATCTAAGTCTCCGCTGTTAGTCTTGATGCTAAGTAATCCTGAGCCAGACACGGCAAACTGCGCGTCTTTGAGGTTTGTATCGCTTTCTGCAAAAAGCGTCACATCGCCATTTTCCGCCTTAAATTCAGCGTTTGAAGCATCGAGCTCTGCGGCTTTGGCATTGACCGAAATCGAAGAGCCTTTTGACGTCACCGTTGCTCCTGTGAGAGAAGCGCTTGGCGCATCAATCGTCACTTGCCCAAAAGATTCGAGTGTTGCCTCAAAAGCATGGACGGCGAACTTTGATGAAGTCAAAGTAAGAGATCCAGTTTCTGAATTTAATTTGGCTAGCTTGAGATTAATGGCATAGTCCGCGTTAAATTTAAGGTCGCCCGTCTTAGCAACAAGTGTCGAATTAGGCGCATCAATGCTTCCCGTAGCTGCAACATTCAACGAATCCGTGGCAGTTACAGTGCGTCTAGAAAGATTGACGTTTTGCGAAGAAATCGCAATCTCTTTTGCCGCAATTTCATTGCGGGTATTCACGACAGAAAGATCGACGGTCCTATTTTCCGAAGTGACTGTGAGAGATCCATTTTCAGAAGTAAGTGAGGCATCCTGAAGATCGATACCTTCTTTTGCGCGAATTTCAGCCGAGCCGTTCGAACCAATCGAAGCGCCTATCGCCTGAATTTGATCATTCTTTGATGTCAAACTTAACGTTGAAGACGCACTCGTAAAGTGAGCATCATTGGCGAAAAGCCACTCGGAAGCTTTGATACTTAAAGCGTCCGTACTCTCAAGACTTGAGCCTCCTGCATTTAAATTGTCACCAGCATCAAGCGTCAAATCCCCTGCTGAGGCAATCTTGTTTCCTGCGATATTGATATTCTTTCCCGCTCCGATTTCAAGCGTCTTTACCTTCATCGGAGTCGTCGTATCGGTGCGCGTGAGATTGACAGAACCATTTTCTGTCGTGACATTTAGAGTCACGCCATCGTCCTCGAATTTTGCATTCTTCAAAGACACATCACTTGATGCAGAAATTTTCACTGTCGATTCATCATTTAAAGACTTAAATGTCGCATTTTCTGCAACAATCGCGTCTTCTGAAGAATTCAAAGCAATGTTGTCGGCCTGTAGAGACGCGTCTTTGAGTTGAACCTCGTTTTGCGCATTAACCGTCAAGGCTGTTCGCGCATTCAAAGTAAGACCTGTTGCCTTCACATAGCCTTCAGTTGAAGTAAGCGTTACATCCGTATTCGATGTCAAATTCGCCTCTTCAAGATTCATACCGCGATTAGCTTCAACTCTAAGGGCATCAGGGCTTTCTACCGTAACCGATTTCGCACTGATGATGTCTCTTGCTGTGAGATTAACAGCGCTCGTTTCCGACTTTAATATCGCGCTTTGCGCTTCAATTCGCCCGCCTGCGGAAGCTAGGATGAGCTGATTCTGACTTGTTAACGTGCCACTATTGACAAGGACTCCTCGCTCACCTTCAAGGCTAAGAGTCGTTTGGCTCTTAAGTGCATAATCGGCCTCAATGCTCCCGGCTGCCTTCACAAGGAGCGCCGCATTTGTCGCGACATCTCGAGACTTCAAATTCACGTTAGAACCCGATTGCACTGTCAACTGATTCACGTGAATCTCTTGCGTTGAACTTGAAGAAAGATCTAAGTCTCCGCTGTTAGTCTTGATGCTAAGTAATCCTGAGCCAGACACGGCAAACTGCGCGTCTTTGAGGTTTGTATCGCTTTCTGCAAAAAGCGTCACATCGCCATTTTCCGCCTTAAATTCAGCGTTTGAAGCATCGAGCTCTGCGGCTTTGGCATTGACCGAAATCGAAGAGCCTTTTGACGTCACCGTTGCTCCTGTGAGAGAAGCGCTTGGCGCATCAATCGTCACTTGCCCAAAAGATTCGAGTGTTGCCTCAAAAGCATGGACGGCGAACTTTGATGAAGTCAAAGTAAGAGATCCAGTTTCTGAATTTAATTTGGCTAGCTTGAGATTAATGGCATAGTCCGCGTTAAATTTAAGGTCGCCCGTCTTAGCAACAAGTGTCGAATTAGGCGCATCAATGCTTCCCGTAGCTGCAACATTCAACGAATCCGTGGCAGTTACAGTGCGTCTAGAAAGATTGACGTTTTGCGAAGAAATCGCAATCTCTTTTGCCGCAATTTCATTGCGGGTATTCACGACAGAAAGATCGACGGTCCTATTTTCCGAAGTGACTGTGAGAGATCCATTTTCAGAAGTAAGTGAGGCATCCTGAAGATCGATACCTTCTTTTGCGCGAATTTCAGCCGAGCCGTTCGAACCAATCGAAGCGCCTATCGCCTGAATTTGATCATTCTTTGATGTCAAACTTAACGTTGAAGACGCACTCGTAAAGTGAGCATCATTGGCGAAAAGCCACTCGGAAGCTTTGATACTTAAAGCGTCCGTACTCTCAAGACTTGAGCCTCCTGCATTTAAATTGTCACCAGCATCAAGCGTCAAATCCCCTGCTGAGGCAATCTTGTTTCCTGCGATATTGATATTCTTTCCCGCTCCGATTTCAAGCGTCTTTACCTTCATCGGAGTCGTCGTATCGGTGCGCGTGAGATTGACAGAACCATTTTCTGTCGTCACTTTTAAGGAGACGTCATCATCCTCGAATTTTGTGTTCTTTAACGACACGTCGCTTGATGCCGAAACGGTTACATCTAGGACACCGTCATCCGTAGGCTTAAATGTCGCATTGTCTGCAACAACCGCACCCTCTGAATTCAAAACGATGGTGTCAGCTTCTATCTCGGTTCCTTTGATGCTGAGAGATTTCTCTGACTCTAAAGTGAGCGTACTGCCCGACTTAAGCGTCATATTCTCGGCGATTGTGAGATCACCCTCGCCTTTTAGACGTAGCGTATCTGTCGCTTCAAGCGTGTTGTCTTTTAGCGTTAATGCGTAATCGCCTTCACCCAAAATCTCGAGATTAAACGTCTCAAACTTCGAGCGATTCACCGTAATCGACGAAGTTCCATCATCGCGCACTTTGACTCTAAGCGCCGTATTGTCTGTTCCAATTTGAGCATTGTCATCACTGCCGTTTAGGAGAATCGTCTTAGCGGAAAGATAGCCTTCTGCTCCCTGGCTCTCTTCAAAGACAGAGAGAATCTTATCGGCAGTAAGATCTAAGACACCTTCCGTGGCAGCAGAAATCAGTTTTAATTCGCCATTAAGTTCCTTAATGTGAATTCCTTCTTCGGCAGAGAGTGCCACAGAGCCCGTTGAGCGAATAATGACAGGATTTGTCAAAGAGCCAACGCTTCCGTGGCCACCACGTAAAGTAATATTCTTCGCGTAAATATTTTGCGATGCAGCGAGTGCTTCAATTCCCTTAGCGCTTGTCAAACGAAGGGTTGCACCAGCAGCCTCAATATTGCCTACGCGCAGTTTCTCATCGCTTGCAACATAGAACCCCTTGTCAGCCTTGCCATCTAAGCGACTTGTATTTGCTGTGTCGGTGAGTTTGACACTAATAGGTCTCTTAAGTGTCACTGTGACGCTCTCATTTTCCTTATCCCACGTCACATCATCAACGTCAGCTCGTGCTAAGACCTTGTAGGCTTCTATTCCCTTATCGGTACTTGCATCAATTTCGCTAAATTTAAACGTTTGCGTATTAAGCTCAATACCCGCACTTTGTGAGGCGTTAATTGAAATGGTCTTTGCCTCAATGTTGGTGTCCCCTGCCTCAGGAGCAGAGCTCGAGTCAGGATTGACAATGGCCTTAGAAACCGAATAGAGGAGTTCTGTTTGCGACCAGCCGTAGTTATCTTTAGCGGCAATCGTCTTTGCTAGATTACTATCGGCATTAGCTTTTTCCGCTGCTACTGCCGCATCAGCAGAAGTAATACCATTAAACCGCGCTTTAAGGCTATTGAAGTCTTTCGTTTGATTGTCGGTTAACTTCGATAGTTTCTCCTCACTAAGCGCCGTGTAGTCTTCATAGCGCTTGAAGTCGGCCTTAACGATGTCTTCTTGCGCCGTAACATCAGCGTTATAACGCGCTTCGCCGTTGTTAGTACCATCTGAACTTAAGATGCCCGCTTCTTTCCAGACGCGAAGTTTTTCTTCAGCGTTACGGTCATCCAAATCGTCGCGATAGAGTGCATCCCAAACGTTTCCGCCTGTTGACGTGACTGTCACAGCATCACCCGCGACAATCTTTCCGATACCAATGTCGCCAGTTGCAGAAAGCGTCACAGAACCATTTAAAGCCGTCGCATCAAAGCGGCGAACGATTTCATCTGTCGCATTCTTTTGATCAAGATTTGAAACAACAATATCGCCAGCATTACTCACAAGATTCGCTTCGTATGCTGTGAGGTTTGTGACATTCACGGTTCCACGAGACGTGAGAATAACGTCTCTCGCGGTTAAGTCGCTTGCGTTAATCACAGCGCCTTCTTGCGTATTGGTCGCATCAAGGTAAATCGCATTTTCCATTGAAGCAACCGCAGAGAGGTTAATCTCACCTTTGCTGTTGACAATCTTAATGGCTGAGTTTTCTTCGCCAATCGCAGCACCCGCCTTTAAGTTAAGCGTTTTTGCGCCAACAATCGAAGCGTCACTATCATCGTTGATGATATTGCGTTGCGCCGTAAGATTCACGGTGCCTTCTTGAGCAGAGAGTTTTCCTGTTAAAACGATATCAGCGCCCGATGTCACATCAATCGTATTTGTGCCCGTGAGGAAGTTCACATCAACGGATTCATCGGCTTTCACAGAATAGGTATAAACCTTCGTTCCTGTGTCGTGCTTTTCTGCGTATGACTTATACGTGCCTGACCAATGCGTCCAATTGTCGTACGTTGTCCAAGTTGTTGTAACCCATTCTCCTGTTGACGTCTGTTTCTCAACAGTTGAGGCATGAAATTTGTAGTTATCACTTCGGATATCGTTCGTCTGAAGCGTGATTCCTTTACTGAGAGCTTGATCTTTAACCGTGGTGGTATTTACATTCCCCCACTTTGAGGGATCTCCAGAATCCATAAGCTCCCACCACTTGAATTTTTGAGAGGTCGTAGCGACTGATACACTACCCGTTCGATATCCTTCAGACCAAACATAGCTGAGATTTTGAGTCGGATTGAATGTGAACGAATCTCTTACACCACCAGTCAAAATGGATTCGGTATTAGTCTTATGGTTGCCATCTTTATCAACAATTCCTTTGCTCCATTTCGTTGTGACTTGGTCATCCACCCAATACCTTTCCCAACGATACACTTTGGCCATGGCCCCGTCTCCAGGGTCTGTAGTATCCGTAATCTCGATGAGGCCACTACCATTTTTCGTCGTAATCTCACCGAGCCTTACCGAGTGAGTGCCAGAATCAATCTTGACATCGGCCACGCCTGATGCGGCATATAGCTTTCCACCACCAGTGCTTGCTATGCGACCAGTAAGATAGATGTGACCACCCTGAGGATTGATATCATCGACAATAACGCGATCATTGACTGGGTCATACCACACGGCTACAGCCATTGCGTACGTACCATCGCTTTTCTTGTAGTGGCCCCCTGAGCTAATTAAGTAGTCATTGGAAATCGGGTTAATGTCTCGCTTAGAGCCATCCTTTATCCAATTTTCCTTAATCTGAGAAACCTTTTGCTCGAGCTCATTTTTCGTTAAATCAACAGTCCATGAGGCATAGCCACTTTGCACAGTACCGTTTATGTTGATGTTATCAGCGGAAACAAAGATATCCGAGCCAGCAATGATTCCTCCACTTGTGGGAACTCTAACTTCTAGACCCGCCTTGCTTGTTTTGTTCTTTTTGTAATCTGCTACAGCATCGGCCCACAAATCCTCGATATCGCCTCCAATGCTACGCATTCCTGACGTGTACGACTGCATCACAGAACGTGTTGCACTAAGCTTCATTGCTCCTGCAGCAGCCAAGCGAGAACCTGCTGTAACAAAAAGATCTCCCGAAACGTCAATTGCTAAATTACCTGCGTCATTGGCCACAACACCACTTACGGTGACTGTGTTATCTGGCGTAATCTGTTTCTTCTTTTCCTGAGTAACGCCACCTTCCACATACGTTTCTTTGACCGTGACAGACCCACCCGTACCTAGGAATTTCGAGGTAATCGAAATCGAGGGATCGGGCGTATTTGAAGCTGATTTCAACGTACCAGTAAAGCCATTTGGCTTACTAGACTGATTCGCACCATTTAAAGTGAAGTTACCGCCCTTTTCAAGAATACGAACATTCTCAACAGCTAACGCTAAGTTCGACTGGTTATCAATCGATATCTTATCGGCCGCGTTTGCAGTAATTGCACCTGACCCTGTGACACTATCCGTTCTCAGATTGACATTGCCTCCTGAGACAGCGACATTACTCACCTTCACATAGCCCCGGTTTCCTTCGCTCGTAATCGTGGCAATCGTTTTATCGTCATTAAAGGTGGCTAGCCCTTGATTGACCATCTTTTGCCGCAAGAGTTCCATCTCTGTGCTATAGGCAAGAACTGCCGTAGATGTTGTTTGGGAGTCGCCTCCTTTGTAATCAGAAATGAGCTTCAGGAGTTCTTCATAACGCTCTTTATAGATATTGGCAACAGACTCTGTGCCCGTACTGATATCGCCTTTTGCACCATCGATTGTGATCGTGGGTTCAGTAACGGTACTTGCCCCTTCAATGCTATAGCCGCTTTGAGAAGAATCCACTAAGCCTGTAATCGTAATCACTGACTTCGTCTGCGATCCCGCGGTCAGTTTTCCATTAAGAACGATGGAATTGACGGGACTAAAGCCAGAACCTTTCTTACTGCCTGCTGCGCTTGAAGCAATGCGGACACTGCCTGCGTCTTTATTCGAGAGAAGTTCCCAGTAGCGAGAAGTCTCGTTTAAGCTCCACGTTCCAATATCGGCTACCGCCTCGATACTACGCACCGCGTTCACATCGCCCGAAAGCGTTAAGCGATTCGTAAGGTTAAATGTATCTTCTAACTTAGATGTGGTTCCGCCAATTGCCTTAGCGTAAGCGTGCGTGTAGACCGCAAAGTCAAAGTCTTCTTCATC
>CAVEMY010000034.1:9944-11653 GCA_963617005.1 Parabacteroides distasonis
GTAACACCGGCTGCAACACCTGCGGTGCGAGCTCTGACGCGAAGCGTGCTATCTTCAACGTTCTGTGAGGCAATATCTAAATCGTTTTTCGCAGTGATTGTGGCGTCTTTGGCGATGTTAACAGTCGTATTTCGTCTAAGGATATTCGTGCTTGTTGCATTGGCTCCATTGATAACACCATAGACGGCGCTATCGACAGCGTAGGTTTTCCCTGAAACCGCACCCAAATCCACATACGTAATCGCTGAGGCATAGATTGAACCTAAGCTACTTGTCCAATCCCCAGAAATCGTAAGCGTATTGTCACCTGCCAACAGATTGTCTAGCACAGCTGACGATCCGCCTAAGACAACACCTTTCGTGTTATCAGATAGGAAGTCAATCTTGTGCGTACTTGCGTTCGAAATCAGAATGCCGTCTTTTGCATCCCACTTACCCGAAAGGGTCGACGTGACTGAAGATATGTCATTGTGTTCCGCTTTCGCAGCTTTGGCAGACATATCAATAACCGTGCCCCCTGCTGCGTAAGCCTTTAGCGTTCCTTCTTCAATATTATTGACTTCAAGAACAAATAGCCCTAAATCATTACCTGCCGCAGTTGACGCAATGGTATTTGTCAGCTTGGCGCTGTGATTCACTTTTGCAACGCCACAACCTTCACCGAGCGCGCCACCCGTTCCGAGATCGCTCTTAACATCGTAGTAAGCGTAACCGTACTCACTGAGAGTAAGAGAAGTATTCGCACCATAGAGGTTATCTGTTACGACAAGGTCAGTGGTTGTGTTGTTTTCAGCAAGTGCTGTGTTATTAACGTGTCCGCCGATAATGCTCGCGCCATAGGATTCGACCACAGCACTAAGACGCAATGCGTCGCCCGAATTGACATTTCCATCTGCATCATAGGAAGCCAATCCCGAAGAGGCATTAAGCGCTACGATAGAAGAATTGAGATTACTTGACGTAACCGTAAGCGACGTCTTTCCATAGGCCTTTGTCGTTGACTCGAGTATTCCAACGTTAAGAGCAGAGGCGTATCCTTGATACGACTTTGTGTAAAGGTCGGCTTCATTTAACGCAAGAACATTTAGTTCGGTGCCACTTGCAGTAACCCCCGACAAAGTCACCGTTGTGTTTCCCGTATCAGTAACTGCGGCGCTAGACCACTGGAAAGTTAAGGCTCCGCCCGTGCCGGCTCTCATTTCAGCGTGACGCACTGTCGAACGGCTCGCTATGATATCGGCATTACCCTCAATTGAGCTTCCGTTCTTTACCTCAATACCCACAGAACTGCTATCGTCGATATTGGCAACCACCATAGCACCAGAAAGTAGCGCCACATCAATACCAAAGGTATAGGCCTTTGCGTCTGAGTTATCTTGGGCAAAGATATCGAGTTTATCGTCGTTATCAAGATCAAGCGTAACTTTATCTAAAACAACACTCGACCCGCCCTGGATACCGATATCGGCAAACGACGTAGAACCTTCAATACCAGCGACTTTACCCTGATAAGCATCGAGTCTTGTCTTTCCGCCAATTTCGGTTCCAATGCGAGCTGTCTCGTCGACTGTAATCGTAGAAGCTGAAATTGCTGTCGTAAGGTTGCGTTTTTCTCGCACTGTACCAACTGAGGCGGCAAGCCCAAAAAGATTGCCGCTATATTCACCCACTTTGAGTGTCTTTTGAGCCCAGGTTTCTGTGTCTTCTTT
>CAVEMY010000034.1:11999-13234 GCA_963617005.1 Parabacteroides distasonis
TCAATATCCCGATTTTGTTTCGCTTCAATCGTAACCGAGTCGCCTTCGATAGTGGAAGTCTCAACATCGGTTAGGGCTGTGGCTAAGAAGCGATTGACGACAACAAGCGTACCTGCGCTTCCGTACACGGCACCGGTAATGGCGACATCGACAAGATCATAGATATCTTCACCAGCACTGCTTAGAGTGATGCTTGGCGATGTTTTCCCTTCGGCTGCTTCATTATCGAGTATGGGAACTTTAATTTCTGCGCCATTAGTCGTGACCTTTGAGTCGCCTTCAACTGTGTTAACAAGAATCGTCGCAGCAAGAGACCCATACTCAGCGCCAGAAATTTGAACACCAATTCCTGAATTTTCCGTACGACGTAAGGATGTGACCGTTACAGAGTCCTCAGCCGTAACATTGGACTTACCGAGGCTTGTGATTGCATCGTTATCGTTATAGTTGACGATAACATTGATGACGCCAGAACCGTACTGCGCGCCGCTCGCCATAACGGCAAGCGAATTTAGGCGTCCAAGGTAATCGGACGTGGCGGCAACAGTTTTACCCGTGATTGTTGTCCTCGCCGTTTCCGATAGATTCGTCTTAGCACTAGAAAGTTCGCGCGTGACATTGACTAAAACACCGCCTGCGCCATACTGCGCGCCACTTAGAGCAATACCTAGGGAAGAAACGCCTTCTTTGGCTTCAGAACTGACACTAACAGTTCCTTCTTTTGAAGTGAGCGAACCGCCATCGACCTTGGTTACCGTTTCGTGATTGGTTGTAGCCACGTTTGCAGCAATCGTTCCTGCTCCCTTACCCGCAAAAGCACCAACCATCAATAAGTTATCAACGTTAACGAAATCGCCCGTTTCAATCGTAAGGTCTTTAACCGCTTCAACTTCTGAGTTCGTCAGTGTGGCCTTCGTTGACCCGCCGTGATAATTCACAGTGGCGCATCCAACAGCTGCGCCATCTCCAGCACCTGCGCCATTGATGACAAAGGACTTAAAGGTTGCCGTGCTTGTAGCACCAATGCGAACGCCCTTAATCGTCAAATCCTCGCGATCATTTTCTAAGCTAGCGGCAACCGAGATGTCATTAACAATCTTGTCGTTAATCTTGCTCTTATCAACGGAGCCTTTCGCTTTTAGGTTATTTGTGAGCGACCCTTCTACCTGCTTAACGCTACTATTGCTGAGAACGGCTTCAGTATCCCCAAACCGGTCGTTAACGAGAATCGAAAG
>CAVEMY010000034.1:13794-15046 GCA_963617005.1 Parabacteroides distasonis
CTTTAGATACACCAGCAGCCAATACGAGGGTGTGAACTTTATCCTTGCCTTCGGCTTTGACGGTTAAGTTGCCCGCCGTTTTTCCTGTTGTCTTTTGAACGGTAAGGTTACTCACATCAACCTTGGTACCGTCGCTCTTACCACGACCAGAAATCGAATAGGCTACAGCGCCAGACGCGCCTGCTTTATCGCCGCCATAGGCAACACCACCAGCGAGAGTCCAAAGATTACTCGTGTCATCGGCTGTAAAGCTTGCTGCCGCATTGTCTTTTAGTGTTAAGCCATCGACCGTGATAACGGATTCGTTTTTCACACGGTTTACAGCAACAGAGCCACCGAAAGCTAATTGTGTGGAGGCCGTGACATCGACAGAAACGCCCCATGCGCGTGCGTTATTGAGTGCCTTCGTTGAGAGGGTAGCCGCGTTAAGAATAGAAGAATTCTCAACTGTAATTTCGGCGCGGTTGTTCGTATTCATAACAAGAACTGCTGCACCTAAAGCATCTCCATCTTCACTAAGGCTTAAACCCACATCGCCGGCAACATTTACTGTCGTTGCAGCATTTCCCGATTCGAGAGCAACGGTATCTGCTGAGATAGACGATTTCTTAATTATCGTTTTCGATTTTTGATCGACGTTAGAGACAATAAGGGACCCCGCTATAGCGAAAGATGCTTCGCCAGAGGGCGATGCGGCAATACCCGTTGCCACAGCCACACTTGTCGCATTCGATTCTGCGCGCTGTGTGTAGCTACCTGATTTTGTTCCAGCTGCTTCAGCAAAGGTTGTCGAGTCAACAGACGTTGTGAATTCATTATTAATCTTATTAACAAGAATCGCTGGAGCTCCTGAACCCTTTTCCACGCTCACGGCTGCAGAGACCACAACAGTCGTTTGATGCAGTCCCGTTTTTTCAGCTAAGTCTGAGAGCTTCTGACCCCTGTCTTTTGTCTGTTCTTTTTCGGTCTGGAAAACAACATCTTTATAAAAATCTGCATTATTGACTTCTGAACCTACCCTGTCGGCAACCTTGGCTTCCGGCTCCCACTCCAATAAGTCCGTAAATTCCGAAGAGTCAGCATTGGTGATACCCATAGCGAGAATGCGTGTTTGTGCACCATCGGTTAGGGTAATCTTAGAGTTACTAATTTCGGTATTAACCGTATTAATAAATTTTGTTGCCGCTGCCGACCCTGTAAAGGAAGTCGCCGAACTCCCTGTCGTGACATTCACGCCAACGGCTGTTGTCAC